>CAJGDH010000005.1 GCA_904502145.1 uncultured Eubacterium sp. | reverse complement strand
CCCTCCCTGTGGCCATCTCATACATGGTGATACCCAGGGACTAGATGTCGCTTCTTTCATCCGCGTAATTCCCTCTGGCCTGTTCCGGGGAAAGGTAATGCACGGATCCCATGAGGTTTGGGGAAATGGTGTTCCCCGTGGCTACCTTGGCAATGCCGAAGTCCGCCACTTTCACTTCCCCGCTGTCGGATACCAGGATGTTCTGGGGTTTGATATCCCGGTGGACGATACCTCTGCGGTGGGCCGCCTGGATACCCCTGGCGATCTGTTTGCTGAAATCCACGGTCTCCCGGATACTCAGCCTGCCGTACCGGCGGATATAGCTTTTCAGGGTGGTCCCTTCGCATAATTCCATGACGATGAAGTGGTATCCCTTATCCTCGCCCGCATCGTAGATATTCACGATGTTGGGGTGGCTCAGGCCGGAAGTGGCCTGGGCTTCGGCGATAAATCTGCCGAGGAACTCCTCGTCATCATTGTATTCCTGTTTCAGGACTTTGATCGCCACATAGCGTCCGTCCTTAAGGCATCTTGCCCTGTACACATCAGCCATACCACCGGAGCCGATGTGATTCATGATCTCATAACATCTGCCTAATACTGTTCCGGTCTGTATCACTTTGTGCACCCCCTGTCTTCCATCTGAGCAATCACAACAGCGATATTGTCAGTTCCCCCGAAAAAGAGGGCTTCATTTTTACATTGTTCCGCTTCCTGGCGGATGGATCCGCCGTCGGAGAGGATCTCCTCAAGCATCTCGTCATCCACCATGTTGCTCAGCCCGTCGGAGCAGAGCAGGATCTTCTGATTCTTTTTTATAGGTATCCGGAAAAAGTCCGGAGTAAGGTTTTCGTAAACACCGATGGCTCTGGTGATGATGTTTTTCTGCGGATGGTTCCTGCTTTCCTGGGGAGCCAGCTCCCCGGCCCTCACCAGTTCCTCCACCAGGGAATGATCCATGGTGATCTGGCGCAGGTTCTCCCCGTCGTGGAAATAGAGCCTGCTGTCCCCGATATTCATCACATAGACCGTCCTGTCCACCACCGTGGCAGCCACGAAAGTGGTGCCCATCCCGGCGTACTCCTCCTGCTGGTAAGAGATACGGTAGACCTCCTGGTTCACCTGACCGATCAGCTGTTCCATGGCCTTGAAAGGATGCATGTCCTCCAACTTCCTCGCCAGCTCCACAAAGCGGGTGACCGCGTAGGAGGATGCCTTATCTCCTGCCTTGTGTCCGCCCATACCGTCTGCGACGATGTAGAGGTTGGGGAAGCAGCCCACCGGTTCATCGGAGTAGAACAGGTAGTCCTGATTCATTTTTCTTTTCTTTCCGACATCGGTTATGCCGAAGGATTTCATCTCTCACCATTCCTTTCTTTATAACCTTTTCTCAACTGTCCGCAGGCAGCGGAAATATCTCTGCCCATCTCGCGGCGGACAGTCACCTGGATATGCTTCTGTTCAAGCAGACCCTTAAAGGCGGCGATATGGCCGGTATCCGCCTGCTGATAATCCCGTTCCCTGATGGGGTTGACGGGGATCAGGTTGATGTGGCAGTTCAGGCCCCGCACCAGCCCTGCAAGCTCTTCCGCCTGCCGGCGGTGGTCATTCACCCCTTTGACCAGGCTGTATTCAAAGGTGATCCTCCTCCTGGTCTTATCCACATAGTATCTCGCCGCCTCCATCAGCTGGTCCATCCCGTAGCTTCGGGCGACCGGCATGAGCTCCCTTCTGGTGGCATCGTTGGAAGCATGCAGGGAGATGGCCAGGTTTACCTGGGGATGCTCATCGGCGAAGCGGTAGATCATGGGGATGATCCCGCAGGTGGAGACCGTGATGCTCCGGCTCCCCAGATTCATTCCTTCCGGGTCCGTCAGGATCGTGATCATGCGGGACAGGCTCTCATAATTATCAAAAGGCTCTCCCGTCCCCATCACCACAACGTTGGATACACGTTCCCCCGTTGCGGACCGGATGGCATAGATCTGATCCAGCATCTCTGCAGGGGTAAGATTTCTGGCCAGCCCCATGAGGGTCGAGGCACAGAACCTGCATCCCATGCGGCACCCTGCCTGGGAGGAGATGCATACGGAATTCCCGTGTTTATATTTCATTAAAACGCTTTCGATCAGGTTCCCGTCATGGAGTCGGAAGAGGAACTTCATGGTCCCGTCAAGGCCGGATACATAACGTTCGATCTCCGTGACCCCATACAGGGGATGGTCCTCCGTCAGACGGCTGAGAAGGTCCCTGGGGACATTTTTCATCTCCTCGGGACTCCGGACCAGCTTCTGGTGAAGCCAGCCGTAGATCTGTTTCGCTCGGAACTTCTTTTCTCCTGCCCCAACCACAGCCTCCGTGAGCTCATCCATGGTCAGGGACCTGAGATCCTTCCATTCTGACATCTGACACCTCTTATTACCGATTTATTTTCAGAAAGCTCCGGTATGCATTCCGCCGGAGTTTTCATTCATTGACATTTGTATTGAGCAGTTTCGCGAAAAAGAAACCGTCGCACCGGTCAATGCCCGGGATCAGCTGCAGATACCCATCCTTACCGGTCCGGCCCCGGAGTTCCTCCGGCAGTCTTTCCTCGATGGAAACCGGCCTTAAGGGGGTATGCTCCGTCATCCATGAGACATTGTCCACATTTTCTTCTTCGTTGATGGTACAGGTGGAATAGATCAGCTGACCGCCCGGTTTCAGATATCTCCAGGCCTGCTCCAGGATCTTTCGCTGCAGAATGACCAGATCTTTGATCCGGGAAGGATCCGCATGATACTTGATATCATTTTTCCGTCCCATGATTCCCAGTCCGCTGCAGGGGAGGTCCGCGATCACCAGATCCGCTTTCCCGAAGAGTTCGGGGTCGGGGACACAGGCGTCCCATTGTTGAATCTCCACCTGATTATAATGCATTCTTTCTTTATTTTCTTTAATATAATCTATCTTAAATTCTGTCAGATCCCTTGAGATAATCTTACCCTTCGGCCCCAGCAGGTCCGCCGCGTGGAAGGTCTTTCCGCCCGGGGCGGCACAGAGGTCCAGGATCAGATCATCCTCACGGATATCCGCAACAGAGACCGGGAGCATGGAGCTCACGTCCTGTACGGCGAAAAGCCCTTCCTTAAAGGAAGGGATCTTCCCCAGATAATTATAGTCATAGATCGCAAATGCGTAGGGAAGATACGGTGCCTCCTCCACGCGTACTTTCTCCACTTCAAGCCGGGCTTTCAGTCCCTCCGGGCTGATCCTGGAAAGGTTGGTCCTGATGGTGACAGGGCGCACTTCCAGACAGGCGGCAAGGATCTTTTCACACACTTCTTCCCCGTACTGACGCGTAAAGAGGGAAACGATCCATTCCGGCATGGAATATTTTACCGAAAGGTATCTCACCGGTTCACTTTCCCTGTCCGGGAGAGGAATCTCCTCCTTCTTCCTGGACAGATTACGCAGTACACCGTTGACAAAACCGGCGAGATTGCGGAATCCTCTCTTTTTGGCCAGGGAAGCCGCCTCGTTGCAGGCGGCGGCATCCGGCACCTGCATATAAAGGATCTGGTAGGCACCCATACGCAGCAGATTGCGGATCAGTGGTTTACATTTTCTCATGGGAGTCCCTGACAGGGAATCCAGCATGTAATCCAGGGTGATCCTCCGCTCCGTCACCCCCTCGCAGAGGTGGGTGTAGAAGGCCCTGTCCTGCCTTGCCATAAACTGGTGGCGGATCAGGGTATCCCCTATGGCCACATGGGACAGCTTCTGATTCCTGTCCATGTCCACCAGGGTGTCCAGGGCCAGTGCCCGGACATCGGTTTTTTTCTTCTTGGAATCCACTGTTTCAATCTCCCAGTGTCATGCCCGGTCTTACGGTATGACCCAATAAAAATGCCTGGACCGGCATCCTTTTCTTGCCCTGGATCTGCACTTCCAGGATCTTCAGGGCACCATTGCCTGTCTGTACGGTAAAGGAAGTTTTATCCACATGGATGATCCTGCCGGGGATCTCGCTCTTCTTTCCCTCAGCCACTTCCGCCTTCCAGATCTTCAGTGTCGTGTTCTCGTAGGAAGTATAAGCGCTGGGCCAGGAATTCAGGCCGCGGATCAGTCTTTCAATGGAAACTGCGTCCTTCTCCCAGTCAATCCTTCCCATATCCCTGGTGAGCATGCCGGCATAGCAGCTCAGCGAATCATCCTGTTTGATCCTGGGGGCAGTGCCCTCCCGGATCTGCCTTAACGCCTGGAGCAGCAGAGGACCGCCCAGGACGGAGAGTTTATCGTGAAGGCTCTCCCCGGTCTCATCAGGTTCAATGGGAATAGATGCCTTGGCGATCATATCTCCCGTATCCAGACCTTTTTCCATGTACATGATGGTGACACCGGTCTCCGTCTCACCATTGATGATCACCCACTGGATGGGTGCCGCTCCCCGATATCTGGGAAGCAGGGAAGCATGGACATTGATACAGCCGTACCGGGGCAGATTGATGATGCTCTCCGGGAGGATCTGTCCGAAGGCCACCACCACGATGACATCCGGATCCCAGGATCTGAGCAGGGCGAGAAATTCCTCGTCCCTCACCTTTAAAGGCTGGTAGACCGGAAGGTCATGGGCCAGGGCAAACTCCTTCACCGGCGGAAACTGCATGGCTTTTCCTCTTCCTTTCGGCTTGTCAGGCTGAGTCACCACCGCGATCACTTCATGTTCCTTGATCAGACATTCCAACGTCGGCACCGAGAAGTCCGGCGTTCCCATAAAAACGACTCTCATTCTTCGTATAACTCCTCATCATCTTCAAGATCACGGTATGGTTCATTGGCCCGTTCGCCGTAGAGGATCCCCTCAAGATGGTCCATCTCATGCTGGATGGCTCTTGCCCTGAGGCCCTCCCCCTCAATGATCACTTCATTCATATCCATATCCATTGATCTGACTTTAACATATTCAGCACGGGTGACAGAAGCCACTTTTCCCGGCACGCTGAGACATCCTTCATCATCAGTCTGTTCACCGGACTTTTCGATAAACTCCGGGTTGATCAGGACGATGGGATCATCATCCATCACATCGATCACACAGATCCTGCGCAGGACTCCCACCTGCGGTGCGGCAAGGCCAACGCCGTGCGCTTCATACATTGTCTCCCACATATCATCGATCAGAGTCCTCATCCGGTCATTGATCTCCCTGACCGGTTTACAGACTTTGCCCAGACACTCTTCTCCGATCGTCCGAATCTGTCGAGTTGCCATATTTTCCTCCTATGTTCTTTCTTTATTGTTCAAGGGATCATCATCCCTGTAAATAGCCGATTTATAATTATATCATCTGCCCCCGGCCTAGTAAAGACTTATCCGTCAGTAATTATGCACCGGGTCGAAATCAAACTGTACATTTACTCCCGCAAAAAGGGGATGGGTATCCAGCACCGGCTGCAGCCTCTCCTTAAGGTCCAGGAGGGTCTCCTCATCCCGGTGCTTCAGGTAGATCACCTGCCGGTAGGTATCCTTCAGTTTGGCCAGGGCTGCCTTCCCCGGATTCAGGATCTTCACCGGGTTCTCCGCCTCCTTCTGGCTCTGCGCGATCATCCTCTGTATCCGCTGGACCGCCAGGGCTGCCTGATTTTCCTCCCCGCTCTGCACCAGGATGACCAGGATATGGCACCATGGCGGGTATCCCATCAGCCGGCGGTAACAGGCCTCCTCTTCATAGAAGTTCTCGTAGGACTGGTCCGCCGCGTTGACCACGGCATAGTGGTCCGGGGAGTATGTCTGGATGATCACTTCCCCCTGTTTGTCTCCGCGGCCGGCCCTTCCGGCTGCCTGACAGAGCAGCTGAAATGTCTTCTCACCGCTCCGGAAGTCCTGGGCATTGAGGGAAAGATCCGCCGCCAGGATCCCCACAAGAGTAACGTTGGGATAATCGTGGCCTTTCACGATCATCTGGGTCCCCAGAAGGATATCGGCTTCCCCGCCCGAAAAGGCGGCCAGGATATCCCGGTGGGCATTCTTGGCCCTGGTTGTATCCATATCCATACGCAAAACTCTGGCCCCGGGAAATGCGGAAGCAAGAGCAGCCTCCACCTTCTCCGTGCCCAGACCGAAAGCCGCCACATGAGGCAGTCCGCAGACGGGACATTTTCTGGAATATAGGGTGCTGAAGCCACAGTAATGACAGCGCAGGCTCCCGTCCCGGTGGTAGGTCAGGGAGACATCGCAGTGAGGGCATTTCATCACGGTGCCGCAGGCCCTGCAGGACACGAATCCCGCATATCCCCTCCGGTTTAAAAACAGCATGATCTGTTCTTTTCGTTCAAGTCTTTCCCGGATCTTTTCCGTCAGGGTCCCGCTGAAGATGGAATGGTTCCCGCTGCGGAACTCCCCTTTCAGATCCACTATGGTAACCCGGGGCAGCACTGCGTTTCCGCCCCGTTTTTTCAGTACCCAGAGGGTGTATTCCCCCTCCAGGGCTTTTGTGTAGGTCTCCACCGAAGGGGTGGCGGAACCGAAGACCACACTGGCATTACATTTTCCGGCCAGATAGACCGCCACATCCCTGGCATGGTATTTGGGTGAACTGTCACTTTTATAGGCACCGTCATGCTCTTCATCCATGACGATCAGTCCCAGATCCTTCACCGGGGCAAAAAGAGCCGACCGGGGGCCGATCACAATGTTTGCCTCCCCCCGCTCGATCCTCACATAGGAGTCGGATTTCTCCCCCAGGGACATCCGGGAATGGATCACGGCGATCTGCTCGCCGAAGCGTTCATAAAACCTCCGGACGGTCTGAAAGGTGAGGGAAATCTCCGGAATAAGGACGATGACCTGTTTTCCCAGGCCAAGAACCTGGCTGATCAGCTCCATGTACACCTCGGTCTTACCGCTTCCGGTCACACCGTAGAGCAGATAGTTTTTCCGGATCCCGGCGGAGTAATCCCCGGCGAATTCCCGGGCTGCCGCCCTCTGCTCCTCGTTGAGGACCACCCTGTCTTCCTTTCTGGCAAATGTAGAGAAGGGATTCCGGTACTGGACCCTGTCCCGGACCTTTAAGATCCCCTGGTCCTCAAGCCTGGCCAGTTCCTTTCGGGAAAGGCGGCTGTAGTCCCTGCCATCCTCCTGGCAGACCGTATGGTCGGGAGCCTGGATCAGGTTCTCCAGCAGGGCGCACCGGACCCGGTAATGTCTTTTCTTCCAGACCTCCAGCAGGTTCCCTGCCTCCTCCTCACTGAGGGAAAGAGTCAGGTACCGCTTCGTCCTGGTCCGTATCTTCCGCTTGACCGGCATCACGGTCTTCAGTGCCTGATACATGGAAGAGCCGTAGCGGTATTTGAGGAAGGTGGCCAGCTCGATCATCCGGGTTTCCATGGTGACCGCTCCCGGGGAGATCTCCAGGATCTCTTTTATCCTCTCCGGGGGATAGTCCGGCTGATCCGTGAGGGAGATGACATAGCCCTCCCTCTCCTGGTTGCCCCTGCCAAAGGGGATGACCACCCTGCTGCCGGGCACGATCTTTTCCTGTAAGGAAAAAGGCACTCTGTACTGAAATACCTTGTCGAGTGCCTCGTGAGAAATGTCTATGATAATATCCGCATATTTCTCTGTCATTTATCTTTCCTTTATCAAAATCAAGCAGGAAATCTGCTCTTTGTTCCGCAGGTTGATTCCCTGCGGCGGGCAGGGTCGGTTCCGGGATCAGTATTTCCCGTCCAGAACATCCTGAACGATCTCTTCCTCGCTCATGTGATATTTTACTCCCTTGATCTCCTGGTAGGTCTCATGGCCCTTTCCTGCAAGAACGATAATGTCCCCCGGCCGGCCGTGGTTCATCACATAAGAGATGGCCTCGCGGCGGTCGAGAATGGAGATGTATTTTCCTTCCGTTTTCTTCATTCCGGTGATGATGTCATCGATGATGGCCTGGGGTTCCTCAAATCTCGGATTGTCGGAGGTGATTACCGTGAGATCCGCCATCTTTCCGGACACTTCCCCCATCTCAAAACGGCGGCTTTTCGCCCGGTTGCCCCCGCAGCCGAAGAGACTGATCAGCCTTTTCGGGTTGTACTGGCGCAGGGTCTGGAGAATACTTTCCAGAGCCACCGCATTGTGGGCATAATCGATGATCAGGGTATATTCATATCCCGTGGGAACGATCTGCACCCTTCCCTTCACCGCAAATGTTTTCAAAACCCCGTTGATCTGCTCCAGGGAGATCCCGAAGGCAAGGGCGATACTGATGGCCCCCAGGGCATTGTGTACGTTGAACATTCCGGGGATGCCGCAGGAGATGTCCCCCTCAGCGATCCCGCTGACATGGAAATCCACACCCAGGAAATCCACATCCCGTTTCAGGCTGATCCGGGAAGCACGAAGATCTGCCTCTTCAGATACTCCGAAAGTCTGGATCGGACAGACCGCATCCTGTGTGATCTGCCGGAAATATTCGTCATCCAGGTTGGCAAAGCCCTGTCTGGTCTGACGGAAAAGCATGGCTTTGCATGCCATGTATTCTTCAAAACTCTCATGTTCATTGGGACCGATATGGTCGGGAGAAAGATTGGTAAAGAGACCGTAATCAAATTCGATCCCTGCGGTACGGTCCAGCTTGAAGCCCTGGGAAGAGGCCTCCATGACCACGCATGAACAGCCGGCATCCACCATTTTCCGGAAATACCGGTGGATATCGTAGGACTCCGGAGTGGTATTGTTTACCGGGATATGCTCCTCCCCGATCACAACCTCGATGGTCCCGATGATACCGGTCCTGAAGCCTGCCGCTTCCAGGATATCCCGGATCATATAGGTGGTGGTGGTCTTACCCTTGGTCCCCGTCACTGCGATCGTCTTAAGCTGACGGGCAGGATATCCGAACCATGCGGCTGAGATCAGTGCCATGGCTTTTCTGGTATCCTCCACTCTGATGACCGTAACATCCTCCGGCACATCAACCTCATCCTGTACCACCAGCACGGAAGCACCGGCAGCTGCCGCTTCAGCGGCGAAGCTGTGACCGTCGAAGGATGCTCCCTTTATACAGAGAAAAAGGCATCCTTCCTCAATCTTACGGCTGTCATTGATCACTGCTTTAACCTCTGTGGACAGGTCCCCCTGAAGGCAGCTGTATTCCAGCTGCTCCAATAATTCCTTTAATATCATGATCTTATCATTCTCCTTCATAGGGAGCCGGTTCTTCTTCTGTCTCCATCTCTTCTTCCATCTCCGGCTCCTCGTAGATGAGTTCCTCAAGGTCTTCCAGCTCCTCCTCGGGCAGGATCACGATCTTGTTCTCATCCAGTTCTTTCACAGCGATGGACAAGGGTTTGTCATTCTCCTTGGAGGGGACAAAGGGGGCATCACCGGCGATGATCTCCCTGGCCCGTTTTGAGGTGGCGATCACGATGGAATACCTGCTCTCCACGCTCGGATTATCTTCATTATCATTGATCCTCTCCAATATCTCGGTATAAGACGGATGTAACATAATAATCTCCTTTCATTCACTGAACCCTGCAAGCTCATCTTTAAGCCGGGTGATAAATTCTTTCTGATGTCTCACCTGCATGCTCCTGGACTCGACGATATGGTGGATGGCATCCGCGCATTCCTCAGCCTTTCCATTCTCATTGCAGACAATATAATCATAATTATCGATATATTCAGACTCCGCCACCGCTCTTGCCATTCTGGCATCGATGACATCCTGGCTCTCCGTACCCCGACCGGTAAGACGTTCCTTAAGCTCTCCGGCGGAGGGGGTCGTGACAAAGATCAGCGCCGCATCCGGATACTGCTTTTTGACGGCCAGAGCTCCCTGGACTTCAATCTCGAGGATGATCCTCCGGCCTGCTTCGAGCCCGGTCTCCACAAAAGTCCTGGGGGTACCGTAATAATTATTCACATATGTGGCATATTCAATAAAGCCGTTCTTACTGACGGAATCCAGAAATTCTTCCCTGGATACAAAGAAGTATTCTCTCCCGTTTTCCTCCCCCTCGCGGGGTGCTCTTGTGGTGGCGGAAACGGACACGACATAGCCGTATTTCTCCACCAGTTTCCTGGATACGGTTCCCTTACCCACACCGGAAAAACCGGAAATGACGATAAGGCATCCTCCCTTATCCATATCTATCATCCTCTCATCTGTTTTTTTGCCTGAAAAAGGCTTTCTCCCGGGAATTGCCGTCTCTGATCTGTCAGACCGGGTTCTCCCCCGTCTGCTGCTGGCATCTGGCGGTGATGGTCTCCGTGGTCAGGGCAGACAGGACGATATGTCCGCTCTCCATGATCAGGGCAGCCTTGGTCTTTCGGCCGCAGGTGGCATCCACCGCTCTGCCCTCGTCCCGGGCATTCTGTATCATCCTGCGGATCGGGGCAGCCTCCGTGCTTACCACGGACACGATCTTGTCCCGGTCCACCACGTTTCCGAAACCGACATTGATAAAGTAAGCCATCTGGTCTCCTATTCTATATTCTGTACCTGTTCACGGATCTTCTCGATGTCTGTCTTCAGGTCGATGGCCACATCAGAGATCGTGATGTCATTACATTTGGAAAGAATGGTGTTGGCTTCCCTGTTCATTTCCTGGGCAATGAAATCCAGCTTCCGCCCTATGCTGCCGCCGGAGGCAAGTTCCTCCTTCATGGCGTGAATATGGCTTCTCAGCCTTACGGTCTCCTCGTCCACGGCGATCTTGTCCGCATAGATCACCACTTCAGTGGCGATGCGGGATTCGTCGATGTTCACTTCCGCCAGAAGGTCATGTACCTTAGTCTCCAGCTTCTTCCTGTAGTCGCTGACCATCTGGGGATATCTCTCTTCCACGATCCGGATCTTTTCGTCCATGCCCTCAAGCTTGGACAGGATATCCCTGGCAAGGTTATCCCCTTCCCTGGTCCGGCTTTCCATAAACTGGGCAAGGGCCAGCTTCAGGGACTGGGTCAGTACCTGTTTGACGTTCTCCTGGTTGAGTTCACTCTCCTCAAGGGTCAGGACCTCCGGGTAGCGGGAGATACGGTAGGCGGTGGCATCGTTGGGGATGCCGAGGCTTTCGGACAATCTGGAGATGGCATCATAGTATTCCCTGGCGAGTCCTTCGTGGAGACGGACGTCGGCAGTGTGGTCCGCCAGGTCTTCACAGGTGATGAACACATCGATCTTGCCCCTCTGGATCTCCGCTTTGAGGTAATTCCTCACTTCGGTCTCCAGGAAGCTCAGTTTACGTGGAATCTTGACATTAATGTCGCTGTATCTGTGGTTGACCGCCTTCATCTCAACAACGATCTTCAGATCCTGATCGATGGTTTCACCGCGGCCAAACCCGGTCATGCTCTTAATCAAACTATTCACCTATATCCTTGTAGTCGGGCTGACCGCCGGTCCGCCCTGGGCATTTTAGTGTCCTTTTCCCTTCATTTTGGCCACAGGCCAAATTTCCGTAACTTTTATTATAAAAGAAAAACATATTTACGTCAACATCCGTCGTCAAATCCCGGGATATCCCCGGAATATGCACGGTAAGCAAAGGGTCACTGCTTCCTGTCCAGCAGGTCCTGCTGAAGGTTCTTCAGGTAATGAAGATGAACCCCTTTATCTGAAGGGACAAAATAGTCCCGGTTGAGTTCCGAATATTTAAAGTGCTTTACTCCTCCTGCCTTCATCCGCTCATGGTAGGTCATCAATTCGCTGAACCTCAGATAGTAGCATTCCTGCCGGTGGGTAAAGTAAAGGAGAAAGAAAGCGATCCCACCCTGTTTTTCGTAATCACGCATAAATTCGATCTGGTGCTCGTGGATATTCTGAAGGGGAAATGTATCCACAGCGCACTCTTTCGCGTCAAAACAGACGGGTACCCCCTGCACGACGCCCAGGTAGTCCACCGTACTCCTCTGGTCAAAATAGGCCAGGGTAATATGCCTGGATTCCTTGTCGAACCGCACGGGCGTGATGGGCGTGGGGATCTTCTGAATCAAAGCGAGTTCTTTGCTCCGGTATTTCTCATTGGTATAATTGATCATCTCCTCGAGGACGGATCCCCTTAGTCCCCGTGAATTCCATGTTCCCATCTTAAGTATCCTTTCACAGTTTATCCTGTCTTATCTCAGTATTCCATATCTCATCTGTCATTCAGGGTCTTTCCGGAATCTCCAGCCCGAAATAATCCATGACCCGGACAAAACTTTCCGGCATGGGATCCCGGACCTTCATTCCCTCAAGATGTCTGCCGAAACCGATCTCATAGCTGTGGAGCAGCTGGCCGGATATGCCGAGGTCCATTTTCAGTTTCCGGTTGATCCTCCGGTCCCCGTATTTATTGTCCCCCAGGATCGGGAAACCTTCCGAGGCCAGGTGGACCCTGATCTGGTGGCTTTTGCCCGTGATCAGCCTTACCTTCAGCAAGGAGACCTCCTCCCCGCAGGAGACTGGTTCATATTCGGTTTCCACCGGAGCCCCTCCTTCCAGAGGACGGGTAGAGAAGAATACCTTGTTTTTCTCCCGGTCTTTACTCAGGTAGCCTCTGACCGAACCGGGCCGGGTCACCTTGCCGGCGACCAGGGTCAGATAGTACTTTTCCAGGCTCCGGTCACGAAGTGCGGAGGAAAGCTGCTGAAGGCCCTTCATGGAGATCCCGCAGAGAACGATGCCGCTGGTGTTCCTGTCCAGCCGGTTGGCCACGGAAGGGTGAAAATAGGTCAGGGCCTCCTCGTCAAGCCATTTTTCCCTCCGGCACAGGTCCAGGAGATAATCATTCAGGGAATCATCCTCCGGAGAAGACTTCTGGGTGAGCATACCCGCCGGTTTGTGGAGGATGAGGATGTCCTCATCCTTGTACAGGATCCGGACCTCTTTCCTGAGTCTGTCGGACTCCGTCGAAGAACCCTGGTCCCGCCCGACGTGGGAGGTTCTGCCGGCCTCTTCCCGGGCATTGTGATCCCCGCCTTTCGCTCCTGCGAATCCGGCATAGGTCTCGTCGGAGAAATAGATCTGGATCCGGTCTCCGGCGGACAGTTTTTCCGATCCGTCCGCTTTCGCTTCATTCAGTTTGATATTCTTTTTCCTCAGCATCTTGTAGAGGAAGCTTCTGGATGCTCCGGGGAGGCATTTGCCCAGAAAGCGGTCAAGCCTCTGGCCTTCCTGAATCTTGGTGATGGTGATCTCTTTCATACTATCCTCGGTTTTATCTTCAGTCAATCATTTCGGCGCCTGCCCAGAAATGTCAGGAAGCACCGGTGGGGCAGGATCTTCGTTGCAAGGAAGAAGAGTTTCATGGGCAGACCGTAGACGGAGATCTCCCGGTTCCTCCTGTTGTCCTTCCAGGCTTTCCTCACCACGGAAGAGGGTCTGGCCAGCACAAGCTGTTTGTAGGCGGGAAGGGCCCTGTTTCCGGTGGCCCGGTCCAAAAACTCCGTCTTCACCGCACCGGGACACACCGCGGTGATCTTAAGCTTCCTGTTTCGGTTTTCCGCCCGCAAAGCTCTGACATAGCTTAGGACAAAAGCCTTACAGGCCGCATAGACGGCGAAGCCGGGCTGGGGCAGGAAAGCTGCCGCGGAGGCAAAATAGATCATCTGTCCTCCCTCTTTCATAAAGGGCAGAACATATGAGGTGAGGCTTACACAGGCTGTGACATCCACCTCCGTCATCTCTTCCTGGTCTTCTACGGAGATCTCGTCGATCATCCCCATGATCCCGAATCCCGCCGCATGGACAAAGAGGGAGATCTGCGGCTTCTCTTCCCGGAGAAGGGCACCAAACTTATCCCTCTCACCGGCGGAGGCAAGGTCGAGGACAAAGGTCCGGAAACGGATGTCCGGATACGCCTCCTGCCAGGCGGCAAGGCGTTCCTCCCGCCGTCCCAGGATCCAGATCTCATCGTATCCTTCCCCCCGGCTGATCACATGTTTGATCATCTCACTTCCCATGCCGGAAGTGGCACCTGTCACGATCGCTGTCTTCGTGGGTCTCTTCACTGTTTCTCCCCCTTCTTTTTGTGGATATTACGGATGGGGCTTCGCCGGCTCTTTCGCCGGCTTCTGTCTGTATCTGTGCCGGATCGTTTCCGGGGTTCCGGTCCTCTCCTGCCGGCCTCTGTCTGCCGCCCCTTGGGGGCTGATCTCTCCCCGGCGTTTTTCGGTTTCGCGGGAGGAATCAGACATTTCTCCCCGTAACCGATCAGATCCTCCCTGCCTGCCATAAGCAGGGCTTTTCTTACCAGAGCATGATTCTCCGGATTCCGGTACTGGATCAGTGCCCTCTGCATCTTTTTCTCCCCGGCCGATACGGGAACGTAGACCGGCTTCAGATTCCTGGGGTCCAACCCTGTATAAAACATACAGGTGGAGATGGTTCCCGGCGTCGGATAGAAATCCTGTACCTGCTCCGGCATGTAGCCCAGGTCCCGGACATACTCCGCCAGCTTCACGGCTTCTTTCAGGTCGGAGCCGGGGTGGGAGGACATTAGATAGGGAACCAGATACTGTTTCTTTCCCAGACGCTCATTGGTCCGGTCATAGGCTTTCTTAAATTTCTCGTAGACCTGTCGGGAGGGTTTGCCCATCAGTCTGAGCACCGGGTCGCTGACATGTTCCGGTGCCACCTTGAGCTGTCCGCTGACATGGTATCTGCAGAGCTCATCCAGGAAATCGGAATCCCGGTCTGCCAAGACATAATCAAACCTGATCCCGGAACGGATAAAGACCTTCTTCACCCCGGGCAGGGCCCGGAGGCTGCGGAGAAGGCGGATATAATCTCTGTGATCCGCCCTCAGGTTGGGGCAGGGAGCCGGGAAAAGACACTGCCGGTCACGGCATACCCCCTTGGTCAGCTGTTTGCGGCATGCCGGGTGGCTGAAATCCGCCGTCGGGCCTCCCACGTCATGGATGTAACCCTTGAAATCAGGGTCCTGTAAAAACTGTTCCGCCTCATTCAGGATGGATTCATGACTCCTTACCTGGACTCTGCGTCCCTGATGGAAGGTGAGGGCACAGAAGCTGCAGCCACCGAAGCAGCCCCGGTTGCTGACCAGGGAGAACTTCACTTCCTGAAGGGCGGGTACTCCTCCAGCCGCATCGTAGGAGGGATGCCAGGTCCGTGTGTAGGGAAGTCCGTAGACATGATCCATCTCCTCGGTGGTGAGGGGAAGAGAAGGAGGGTTCTGTACGATATATTCTTTTTCCTTATACGGTTCCACCAGGACCTTTGCCGTGATGGAATCCGTCTGGAGATATTGCTGGTAATAACTCCGGGCATAGGCCTCCCGGGAGGCGTTGATCTCGGTCCAGGAAGGAAGGAGAACATATCCCTCCTCCAGGTCATCCAGGCTGCGGCTCCGGTAAACCGTGCCGCGGACATAGGTGATGTCCCTGACGGGGATCCCTCCCTCCAGAGCCTCCGCAATCTCGAGGATGGAATGTTCCCCCATCCCATACATGAGAAGATCGGCCCCCGAATCCAGAAGGATGCTTCTTTTCACCTTGTCGCTCCAGTAGTCGTAGTGGGCCAGACGCCGCAGGGATGCTTCGATCCCTCCGATCAGGATCGGTATCTCCTTGCAGGTCCTGCGGATCAGGTTGGAATAGACCACGGTGGCCCTGTCCGGCCGTCGGGAAAAGGCACCTCCGGGAGTGTAGGCATCCTGATGTCTTCTCTTCCTGGAGGAGGTATAATGGTTAACCATGGAATCCATGTTGCCGGCGGATACGATGAAGGCCAGTCTTGGTTCGCCGCAGACCATGATGCTGGAATCATCCTTCCAGTCCGGCTGGGCGATCACCGCAACCCTGTATCCCGAATCCTCCAGCAGCCTGGTGATGATGGCCATGCCGAAGGAGGGGTGGTCCACGTAGGCATCTCCGCTGATATATACGAAATCAGCCTGGTCCCATCCTCTCTCTTTCATCTCTTCCCGGTTGGTCGGCAAAAAAGTTCGGTCATTCTTCATGTTACTCTCCAAAAAGAAAAGGCTGCCGTCCATGTCACGGCAACCCTTTTCATTCGTCAGTTCTCTTTACGAATTCAATTCAAGCTCTGTGCCCGATATCCTTCGGAGATAATATCAAGCTGCTTTGAAAAATGCTGTAGTTTGGCAAGATCATCAAGAAGATAGATACGGTAGAACTCATCCTGGATCTTGTTGACTTCTCTCCGGTTTGCCACTTTATATAGATTCTGAATATTATTAAGGATATCTTTTACTGTATGTTCTTTTCTCAGGTGATAAACCTGTGCGTCCATGATCTCGTCTCTGACTTCGGACATGGCATGATCGATGGCGTCGATGGCCGATGATGCATTGCTCAGTTTCTGCTGGACACGTTCCGGGATACTGCCTTTATACTTGTACTGCAGTGAATGCTCAATGGTGGCCCAGAAGTTCATCCCTATGGTGCGGATCTGAATCTCCGCCGGCAGGGTCCTGGGACCTTTGGCAGTATGGACCGTGTAGGAGATGATCAGGTGGTAGGACCGGTATCCGCTGTCTTTTATATTGCGGATGTAATCCTTCTCCTGCAGGACCTCCATATCCCTGCGTTCCTTGATGAGCTCGGCAACGCGGTCAATGTCCTCAACAAACTGACAGGTAATGCGGATCCCGGCGATATCTTCGATCTTCTCGGCCATGTCATTCATAGAAATATCTTTCTTCTGGAGTTTATCCAGGATACTGTCTATGGTCTTGACTCTTCCTTCTACCTGATCAATGGGAGAATAGACTCCCTGTATATCGAAATCTTCCTTAAGATGACGGAACTTGATGATCAATTCATCAACCGCCAGCTGATACGGTGACAAGAACTCTCTCCAAAGTTGTATCTCCATAGAAACACCCCCTTGTCTGTCTACGTTATAATGTATATACATTATAGCACAGACGTTTATAATATGCAAAAAAACAGGGATGAATATTTATGAAGAATTATCGGTCAATATTCTTACGGAAGCCCCTGTCTGAAGGAGGGAGAAAAGAATATTTCATGAAAGATCCAGACCGGGATCCTCCGGAAGATCCTCCCCCAGGGCAGCCGATACGGCCAGCTGGTCGCACCGTTCATTTTCCGGGTTCCCGGCATGGCCTTTCACCCAGATATACTCCACATCATGGCCTTCCCCTGCAGCCAGAAGTCTCTTCCACAGGTCCACATTTTTCACGGCCTCGTTCCTGCCCCGTTTCCAGCCTTTCTTAATCCAGTTCCCGATCCAGTTCTCGTTGAACGCCCGGACCAGGTACTGGGAATCGGAATAGAGCTCCACCCTGCAGGGACGGACCAGCGCCTCCAGGCCCACGATGGCAGCCATAAGCTCCATGCGGTTGTTGGTAGTCCTGCTGAACCCACCGGAATATTCTCTCCGGTGGGTGACCCCTTTGCTGTCCGTATATAAGAGGACGGTCCCGTAACCTCCGGGTCCCTCGGGGTTCCCCCTGGCAGAGCCGTCCGTGTAGATCTTCACCTTCACCCAATCACCTCTAATCGTTGAAATAAGCCGTCACCAGCTGGCAGAGCTGGTCGTAATCCGAAGCAGCCATGGTCTCCAGGGCAGAATGCATGGACCACATAGGCACGCCCAGGTCACAGCCGTACATGGGCAGCTGGGCTCCCACCATGGGGCCGAGGGTGTAACCGCCCCGGATGGTGTTGCGGTCAGCGACCTCCTGAAGAAGAATGTCGTATTTTTCTGCCAGGCCGTTCATAATGGCCTTCATCCGGCTGTCGGAGGCATATTTGCAGCTGGCACTGGATTTGAGGACTCCCCCCTGGCCCATGATGGCCTGGGTGGTGATATCCGCGCATTCCGGGTAATTGGGGTGGGATGCGTGAGCCCCGTCCAGGGACAGATAAAAGCTGTCTGCCAGGGATGCTCTCAGCATGTCGTCCGTGCAGGTAAATGCGTGAAAGATCTGCTGAAGGACCATCTGCAGCAATGAAGAATCCGCGCCGGATTTGGATACACTGCCCACCTCCTCATGGTTGAAGAGGCCGATGAGGTTCAGTCCGTCCTCCCGGTCCGACTGGGTGAGGGACTCCAGCAGGATGCTGACCGAGGCCAGATTGTCCAGCCGGGGCGCAGCGATCAGTTCCTTATTAAGCCCCAGGTATTGCGGTTCCTCCCTGTTGTAGAGGTTGAGGTCATAACTCAGGATCTCGGAGGGATCCACCTCCAGTTCGGAACCCAGAAAAGAGAGGAAAGAACCCTGGTTCCACTGTTTCTCCAGGCCGACCACGGGAAGCATCTCCTTCTGCCGGTCGATCTTCCATCCCTCATTCATCTCCCTCTTCATATGGATAGCCACTCCGGGTATGATGGCCAGGGGGCGTCCGCTGTCATAGGAGACCATCCTGGGGGCGAACACGTCCTCACCCCTCAAGGCTACCATGCCTGCGATCCCCAGGGGACGGTCAAACCAGGTATGGTCCTTCATCCCCCCGTAGATGCCCACATTGAGCTGACTGCAGCCCATGGATGCATGGTCCGCCCTGCCCTTGATCTTGAGGCAGGGCTGGTCCACGTGGGCAAAAGCCATCCGCATGGACTGGAACTGCCGGCTCTTGGCCCCGGCGGTAAAGGCGAAGATCACATCGGGAAAAGGTGTGATCAGATACTTTCCGCCATGGATGGGGTGAAACAGTTTGTTGGGGTAGACCTCCTCAAAACCGCGGGCCGTCAGATACTCCTTCGCGAAGGAAACCACGCGGTTCGGCGCAGTGCCGTTTTTTATACATTCAAATAACATTTTCTTTCTTCTTTCCTGCGTTTATGCTATGATTTGTTCAGTGAAACTATCCTGTACAGAGAGGGAATAATCATGCTTTCCTTAACCGTAAATGATGTGAAAACCTTCATGTCCCACCTGCTCACCGGCGAATCCTTTGACCGGTTTTATCTGGTGGAAGCCGCCATCAAGATGGGGATCTCCTACCATATCGACGGCCACCTCAACAAAGAATTCTTCGATACCGACATCCGCCGTACCCTGACCCGGAACTATTGCTACTGGAAGGAGACAAGACCCAGGGTCCTCTCCCTCATCCGGGGAAAGCAGCTTCCTCTGGGATGTAAGATCATCCTTGCCGTTCCGGAAAGCTCCCTTGCTTCTTTTGTTGAAAAAAGCGGGGTTTCTTTCCGCCGGGAAGATATCGACGGCATGTATATCAATATCATCTATGACCCCGATCATCTCACCCTGACCACCGGTATATCCTACCGGATATTTACCATGGACAAGACGCTGGAACACGCCTTTGACGATTATATCCGGTCATTTCTTGCCGGTCTCGGCATCGAGTAGGATTTCTTCCGCCTTTTTGATCTGCCTGTCTTTTGAGGGATCATCCCGGGCTTCCTTCCACTCTTCATCCGTAATCTTCATTTCTATATCCGGTTCTATGCCCTTTTTATGGATGTTGGTCCCGTTGGGGGTATAATAGGCAGATACGGTAAGCTTGACTGCCGAACCGTCGCTGAGGGGAAGAATGGACTGGACGATTCCTTTTCCGTAGGTCTTGGTCCCCAGCACAGTGGCCAGTCCGTAATCCTTGAGACAGCCGGTCAGGATCTCCGACGCGCTGGCTGTGTTGGAATTGACAAGGACCACGATGGGCAGATCCAGGGTTCCGTACTCGTTACTGTTATAGTCCTGACGATTCCCGTTCTTGTCCTGAGTGTAGACGATCAGATCCCCTTGGGGTATGATCTGTGATACCAGATTGACACAGGCGTTCAACAGGCCTCCCCCGTTATCCCTGAGGTCCAGGATAAGACCTTTCATCCCCTGTTTCTCAAGATCCTGAACAGCCTCCAGGAACTGTTCATCCGTATTATCGATAAACTGGCTAATGGAAATGTAGCCGATATTGTTTTCCTTCATCTCATGGGAGACACTGTTGATGGAGATGGTGCTCTTCTCCACGGAGACTTCCATTTCGTTCCCGTCCTGATAGATCACCAGGACCACCGGGTCCGCCGAGGTCTTGATCTCCGTCACCACCTCGGAAAGGGACATAGTGGATGTGTCCTTCCCGTTGACCTTCATGATGAAATCTCCCGTCTTGATCCCCGCGTTGTAGGCTGGATCCCCCTTATTGACCGCCATGATCTCCGTGTAATTATTATCCTTGTTCTTGGTGACGGTCACACCTATCCCCCGGTATTCTCCGGAGTCTTCTTCCATGAGCTGACGGTATTCTTCCTCGGTATAATACTGGGAATAGGGGTCTCCCAGGGCATTCATATAACCGGTGTAGATCCCCTCTTCCAGTTTCTTTTCATCGTATTCATCCAGGAAATATCCGTCGATGATCATGCGCAGGGTGGCCAGCTTATCAATGACGGCATTCCCGTCGATCCCTGAATCCCTGGTATTCGCACGGCTGAAATAAGCACCCCCCAGCAGACTTCCCGCCGCGAAGAGCAGCAGGCAGAGGAAGATGGTCAGCGCCAGAGGAACCCCCTTCTTTTTGCGGGGTCTTTTTTTTGTCCCTGAGGGTTTTCCTGCAGCAGGAGAAATCCTGTCCATTTCCTGCACAGATTCATTCATCTCCCCGGTGTGCATCTCCGGAGTATTTCCTTCATAACTCATCGTTTTTTCCTCCCATGGATATGCGGTCTCCTGCCTCCCCACCGGAAGGCGGTCCCGCTTTTATCCCTATGTGACAAGAAAGGCCTGCATACACACCATCTATGGCAGCAGACCTTCTGATTCTCTGTGGACATGGATCAACATGGCGAGAGCCGTCAATATTCAATGCTCTCCATGTATTTCATGTATTTTACGACCATGAGGGCAATCTTGAATGTGATGGCATCCTCAAATACCCTGAGGTCAAGATTCGTACTCTTCTGGAGCTTGTCCAGCCGGTAGACCAGTGTATTCCTGTGGATATACAGCTGTCTGGATGTCTCGGAAACATTGAGACTGTTCTCGAAGAACTTGTTGATGGTCGTCAGCGTCTCATCGTCGAATTCATCCGGTGAACGGCCTTCGAAGATCTCCTTGATGAACATCTTGCAGAGGGGAAGGGGAAGCTGATAGATCAGCCGGCCGATCCCGAGGCGGTTGTAGGCGACGATATTGCTGTCCTGGAAGAAGATCTTCCCGACATCCATGGCCATCTTGGCCTCCTTGTAGGACCGGGATACCTCCTTGATCTCATTGACGATGGTACCGTAGGCCACACGGACCTTGGACATGGCTTCCGTATTGAGCATATCCACGATCACGCTGGCTGTCTTCTCCAGGTCGGAATATTTCTCCCCGGCCTTCACTTCCCTGACCAGTATGATGTTCTTCTCATCCACGGCAGTGATAAAATCCTTGGATTTGGAGGAGAAGATGCCCCGGATAATGGAGAAAGCATTGTTGTCCTTCTCCGACTGGGTCTCAATGATGAAAACACAGCGCTTGGCATCCGTCTCGATATGGAGTTTCTTGGCCCGGTTGTAGATATCCACCAGAAGAAGATTATCCAGCAGCAGATTCTTGATGAAATTGTCTTTATCAAACCGTTCCTTGTAGGCTACGAGAAGATTCTGGATCTGGAAAGTCGCCATCTTCCCCACCATATAGACGTCGTCGGTCTCGCCCTTGACCAGGACGATGTATTCCAGCTGATTGTCATCGAAAACCTTGAAGAACTGATAACCCTGAAGAGCCTGGCTCTCCGCCAGGGAATCCGCGAACACCAGCACCGCTTCCCTGTACTCATCCACCGTGTTCAACGTGGAAGCCAGGGGCTTTCCTTCTGTGTCCATCACACACAGGTCTATTCTTGTGATTGCTTTGATTCCATCGATGGTATCCTGTAAAATCTGATTGGAAATCATATCTGTACTCCTGTCCCTCCCGGTATGGCCGGAAGAT
>CAJGDH010000004.1 GCA_904502145.1 uncultured Eubacterium sp. | reverse complement strand
TACCGATATGCGAAAAAGGTGGATAAGCAGTGTGAGTGCCACACACACGAATGACCGGCCCGGCTGGTAAACCGGTAAATATAAACCTGGTAAAGAATCTGTGCTATAATCAGAAAGGACTGAAAGGATGACATCTATGAAAGAAATCAGTGTGGTTATCCTGTCCGGGGGCCGAAGCTCCCGTATGGGCAGTCCAAAGGCAACTCTTAAGATTGACGGAATCTCCTTTGCAGAACATCTTGCCAATGAACTCTCGGATGCGGGAGAAATCCTGTTTTCCGTCAGGCAGGAAGAGGATTTTCCTGATGTGCCCATTCGTCATATTGCGGATGTATATCCGGGGTGCGGTCCGCTGGCAGGAATCCACAGTGCTCTGGTCCACAGTTCCAATCCTCTGGTGTTTGTTGTAGCCTGTGACATGCCCTTTGTCTCCCATACTGTTGTGGAAGAACTGGTCGGCCGGTACCGGGAAGGTGTGGATGCGGTCATACCTGTGGCTGCGGACGGCAGGGGATATTCAGCCTGCGGACTGTATCACAAAAAGATGATTCCGCTCCTGGAAAGGCAGCTGGAATCAGGTAATTACCGGCTGGGACAGCTGCTTGATCAATGTGAATGTATAGTGGTAAGGGAAGATACATTTGCTGATGATGAGAAGATATTCATAAATGTGAATACTCCGGAGGATTACAGGGAGGTTATCCGATGATACCTATTTATTCGATCGTGGCATATTCCGGTACAGGCAAGACGACATTTCTTGAGAAATTACTGCCTGTTCTGAAAGAAAAAGGTCTCAGAGTGGCAGTGATCAAACACGATGGCCATGGTTTTGAGATCGACCGGGAAGGGAAAGATACATTTCGCATCACCAAAGCAGGGGCAGATATAACGGCGATCGTATCACGGGACCGGGCTGCCCTCATGGAAAACAGACCAAGACAGATCCACCAGATCCTAAGTACGATCCATGATGTGGATATCATTCTTACCGAGGGGTACAAAGAGGGAATCTGGCCCAAAATATTGATCCATCGTGAGGATACGGGCAACGATCTTCCCATGGATCCCGAAAAATGCATGGCAGTGGTCAGTGATGTTCCTGTGGCAGGTGCCCGTCTGTTTTTTGATATTAATGATGTCAGTGGAGTTGCTGATCTGCTGATCTCAGACATGTCTTCTCCGATTACGGGGAAGAATCCTTTATGCCGGCTGGATTGTTTCCGGAGTATCGGGAAGGAAACCCTTGATGGACTTTGGAAAGAGGGACGGATAGAAGCGGTTCCCAGAAATGTACAAGTCCTGGAAGCCGGAAAGCATTCGGAATATCTTTATATTCAGATAAAGGGGATTTCCTCAGTTTATGCTCTGACCCATAGTGGAAACCGGAAGGTTATCTCGCTGCTGGGTGAAGGCAGTGTGTTGAATGACAGTATTATGAATCAGGGATACTCATCTGTCTACTGTGAGACCTACCAGGACAGTGAGATTTTTGTTATCCCCATGGAAAACTTCCACTATTGGATGAAGAAAGACTATTCCCTGGTTTCAGCCGTAATCTCCCTGCAGGATCTCAGGATAAAGAAAATGCAGCGTCAGCTTAAAAATACGGTCAGCAATATCTCCATCGAAAGAAGACTGGCATCCAAATTATGGAAGCTGGCCAGGGATTTCGGAAAACCGGCTGAACAGGGTACGGAGATCGACCTTAATCTTCCGATCACTTTTCTGGCGGATATGCTTGGCGTTCCCAGAGAAACTGTATCAAGGGCCTGCAAAAACCTTGTAAATGACGGATTGATCCAGATCGACAAAAAGCGGATCATAATAGTAGACAAGGATCAGATGGTCAGGCGGTTCCATAAAAAGAACAATAAAGGAGATTAGTTTCCTATTAAACTATAATTCTGTGATTTATATCACAGAATTTTTTTTTATCCTTTGATACAATTACATATATAGAATAGTGACCTGTATATCGTTACCTTACCATGAAAGAAAGGGAGTCCAGCTTATGAAAAAAGTACAGTCAGTCTGTAACTATTGTGCCATTGACTGTAATCTTGATTTTTATGTGGATGAGGAGGCCAACCGGATCATCAGCGTGAAACCGACACCAGGTTACCCGGTAAATGACGGTTTCTGCTGCATCAAGGGGATATCTCTTGATAAACAGCAGACGGTGGTGGATAAACCTCACACACCGCGGATCAGGAGAGAAGACGGCAGCTTTGAATATCCCGGCTGGGATTACACATTTGATTACATTGCGAAACGGTTTAAGGAGATCCAGGATAAGTACGGATATCAGGCTATCGCCGGCATCTCTACCGGTCAGCTCACCATGGAGGAATTTGCCCTCAACGGTCATATCCTTCGGGATCATATGCATACCAATGTGGACGGAAATACCAGACTCTGCATGGCATCGGCAGTTGTTGCCCACAAACAGAGTTACGGATTTGATGCCCCGGGATACACTTTAAAGGACCTGGAATTGTCCGATACCATTATCCTGGTGGGGGCCAACCCGGTGGTCGCTCATCCCATTATCTGGGACAGGATACGGAAAAACAAGAATAAAAAAGTGATCGTCATCGATCCGAGAAGAAGTGAGACAGCCAGAAATGCTGATTATTTCTATCCCATAAAAACGAAAACAGATTCAACCCTCTTCTATGGTCTGGCCAATTATTTCATCAGCCAGGATCTCATCGATCATGACTTTGTCCGTGATCATACCAAACGGTTCGAAGAGTATGCGGAATTTGTAAAGGATTTCCCGCTGGAGAAGGTTTCAGAAGTGACAAGGCTCTCCCTTGATCAGATCAATGAACTGATCGGACTGATCAAAGAAGGAGAACGGGTTTCCATCTGGTGGACCATGGGGATCAATCAGTCCCACAATGCTGTCCGCGCAGCCCAGTCCATCATCAACCTTCAGCTTCTTCTGGGCAATTACGGAAAACCCGGCACAGGTGCCAATTCCATCACCGGTCAGTGCAATGCCATGGGATCCAGGCTGTTCTCCAACCAGGCATCACTTTACGGGCACGAATTCGGTGATCCCGCAGCGAGAAAGAAAGTTTCACAGATTTTCCATTGTGATGAGGAACTTCTTGCCCAGGGTCCGACCATGCCCTATGACAAGATCGTTGAAAACATCAATAACGGTAACATAAAGGCCCTCTGGATCATGTGCACCAACCCCAGGCATTCCTGGACCAACAATGAAGAGTTCGCCAAGGCCATGGAAAAACTGGAGTTCTATGTGGTTCAGGATATCTATGATGATATCGAGAGCGCAGAGGGATGTGACGTCTTCCTCCCGGCTGTTCCGGCCATCAAGAAGGACGGAACCTACATTAATCTGGAGCGTCGTCTCAGCCGCTGTGTACCCGTCATCAAGCCCGATGATGATGAGAAAAATGACTACCAGATCATGTATGGTGTAGCTAAAGCCATGGGATTCCAGGACATTATCGATTACTGGAAGACTCCTGAAGATTGTTTCAACATGCTCCGCCAGGTATCAAAGGGGAGACCTTTTGACATTTCCGGGCTCACATACAAAGGACTGGAATTCTCCAATGGATGCCAGTGGCCTTTCAAAGAGGGAGATGTTCTTGAGGAGGACGAGAGAAGACTTTATGCCGACGGCAGATTCTGGACGCCTGACGGAAAGGCTGTCTTCAACTTTGAGCCTGTCCCGGAAAATCCTATGCCCCAGACGGAAGAATTCCCTTATATCTTCAATACCGGCCGTGGGACAGTAGGGCAGTGGCATACCCAGAGCCGGACCCGTGAGGTCCAGTTTGTTGATGGGGTAAGCACAAAGCATGCCTATTGCTTCATTCATCCGGTGGTAGCGGAAAAATATGGTCTGAAGCATGAAGACCGGGTGACCATTTCCTCCTGCAACGGACAGAGCGCGGACTTTGCCGTCCGTATCACCGAAGATGTCCAGGAGGATGAGATCTTTGCTCCCGAGCATTATATCGAATGCAACAAGATGACTCCTTCGGTCTTTGACCCTTATTCCAGGGAACCATCTTACAAGTCTGCAGTCGTTAATCTGAAACCAAAGGAGGCGTGAGGATATGTATCGGATTAGAATTGACCGCAGCCGCTGTATCGGCTGCCTGATGTGTGTGACATCCTGCTGTATCTCCCACGACACTCATGATGCCAGAAATCGTGTGGTCATCGATTCAGAGACGAAACCGGCCCCGATCTTCTGCCGTCACTGCGATCTTCCCGAATGTGCCATCACCTGTATGACCGGTGCCATGCGCAAAGATGAGAAGACAGGATATGTCACCTATGACAAGGAACACTGTGCCCACTGCTTCATGTGTGTTATGGCCTGCCCATACGGTGTGCTCAAACCGGATGCCATCTATCATTACGAAGTGATGAAATGTGATATGTGTGTCCATCGGAGCGAAGACGGGTCAGCAAACCCCATGTGTGTTGAAAAGTGTCCTATGCATGCGATTACACTGGTGGAGGTGACGAAATAATGAAATTTGCAGTTATTGGCGCTAGTGCTGCGGGAACGAATGTTGTCCGCAAATTAAGAGAACTGAATCCGGAAGCGGAGATCGTCATGATCTCCGAGGACACTGCGATCTACTCCCGCTGTATCCTCTACCACCATCTTAAAGGGGAAAGAAATCTGGACCAGCTGAATTTTGTGGGAGGAAATGATTTCGACGAGAGGATGAACATCACCTGGATCAAGGGAGTAAAGGCCTCCGGAGTGGATACGGACCGGAATGTAGTCCTGCTGGAGGACGGCAGGGAAGTCTCTTACGACAAGCTCTGTATCTGTACCGGTTCCCACCCCAAGTTCTTCCCCATCCCCGGACTCCGGGAAGGGAAAAATATCACCGGCTTCCGCAATTTCCCCGATGTGGAATTTATTGAGAAAAGACTGGACAAGGCGGAAAATATCTTTGTCATGGGTGCCGGACTTGTAGGGATCGACGTGGTTGCCGGTCTGATAAAGTACAATAAGAACATTACCCTGGCTGATATGGCTCCTTATATGCTGGGCATTCAGCTGGACGAATACTCTGCCGGCGTTTATGGCAGAATGTTCGCGGAGAAGGGGTTAAAGCAATATTATAACATGGGGGCTAAGGAGTTCGTCCTCGATGATGAGGGAAACTGCTTTAAGGTTATCCTTAATGACGGAACCGAGATTCCTACCGATCTGGTGATCAACTGTGCCGGAGTACGTGCCACGGTTGAATTTCTGGAAGGCAGCGGTCTGGAATGTGACCGGTTCGGTCTGATCTTTGATGAGCATGGCCGGACTAACGTAGAAAATGTCTACGGGGCCGGCGATGTATCCGGAAGAGGACCCATCTGGCCTGTGGCTGTCAAGGAAGGGATGATCGCCGCTTACAACATGAGCGGGATTCCCAGGACTATGGATGATTTCTTCACCTCCAAGTCAACCATGAATTTCCTTGGTCTTGAGAGCATGTCCTTGGGACAGGCCAACCGTTATGACGATTCCTTTACAGAAGAGATCTACAAAGATCCGAAACATAACATTTACAAGAAGATCGTCCACAAGGACGGAGTGATCACCGGGGCTATCCTCCAGGGAGACCTGTCCTACAGCGGAGTTCTGACACAGCTCATCCGCCGTAAGATCGATGTGACCAGAGTGAAGAAACCTCTGTTTGATATCGATTATTCGGATTTCTTCCATATGGACGAAGACTACCAGTTCCTTTATGATAAGGAGGAACCACCTAGGGAAGCATAAAAACAACAGGATTCAGAAGTTCATTTAAGGAGAAAACTATGGAGAGATTAAAAAATATGCCTGTACCGGTGCTTCCCACCTTTGTGGGAGCCCTGACCTTGAGCAACGTTTATGCCGGACTGGGTTTTACCTGGGTAAGACATATCACTATGATTGCTGCCATTATCGTATGGCTCACTTACCTGGTCAAGATCATCTGCTTCAGGGAAATCTGCCTCAGCGAGTATAAAAATGTGGTTCCCTGCAGTCTCTATGCCGGCTTCTTCATGATGCTGATGATCATCGCCAGCTATCTGTATGATTATAATCAGACTCTGGCCCTTTTCCTCTGGTTTGCCGCATGGATCTGCCATGCAGTGCATATCCTGATCTTCACTTACCGGAATGTGATCAGCGAGAGGGATATCAATACCTTTGTTCCCAGCTGGTTTGTCACTTACAACGGGATCATGGTATGCTGTGTGATCGGAGCAGGTTTTGGTTTTAACCATATCCTGAAATATATCGTGTACTACGGTATACTGGTCTATCTGATCATTATCCCTATCATGATCTGGAGACTGGCAACTGTGGAAGTAAAACCTCCGGTTTACCACACCATGGCGGTGGTGCTCGCGCCTTGTTCCCTCTGTTTGGTCAGCTATCTCAATGTAATTGAGAACCCCAATAAATATCTGGTGTACTTCCTCTATATCTGCGTACTGGCTTCTTTAGCTTTTATCATTATCAAACTGCCCAGATTCTTTGCTTTCAGCTTTGTGCCCAGTTATGCGGGAGTTACCTTCCCCATGGCTATCGGAACTGTGGCTACAGGGAAGATGGCAGCATATATGGCCAATGCGGGCAATGAGCAGATCTCGGGTTATCTTACCCAGCTCCAGGGCATACAGATCTACCTGACTACAATGATCATCGGTTATGTTTTGCTCCAGTTCCTCATCCTTTTCCTGAGGATCGAGAAAAGATGATCAGATAAAACAGAATAATATTGACGATGAAAAACCTTATTGTTATCATTAGAATAACAGTAAGGTTTTTCTTGTACATTTACAGGATCATATTCGTTCTCCGAGTTCGTGTTCCTACGGCATCTGCTATGGGATACGGACCAGGAAGATCTCTTTGGGAGATGCTTCCTCAGGGTATTGCCGGAAACAGCAATGCCTCCCTGCCCTTGGAAAGGAGAGTTAGCTGACGGGAATGGTCCCGCCAGGTCATTTTGCACTATAACTCTGCCCTTTCGGCGGAGTTTTTCTTTTTATTTCAGAGTGGATCAACCGGAGGTAAATTGAAGATGAAACTTGTGAAAACAGTTGATGCGGTGGGTCATGTGATCTGTCATGATATGACCCAGATCATACCGGGAGTCATGAAGGATGCCAGGTTCCGGAAAGGGCATATCGTCACTCCTGAAGATATCCCTGTGCTCCTGTCCATCGGGAAAGAGCATCTGTATGTCTGGGAGAAGGAAGAGGGTATGCTTCATGAGGATGAGGCTGCCGGCCGGCTAAGTAACCTCTGCCGGAATACAGGCATGCATGCCACCTCCGTCAAAGAAGGGAAAGTGGAACTGATCGCAGACATGGACGGACTGTTTCAGGTGGATGTGGAACGTCTTTACGCGGTCAATTCCTTTGATGATGTCATGATCGCCACAAGACACACCAACTCTGTTGTCTCAGCAGGAGACAAGCTGGCGGGAACCCGGATCATTCCTCTGGTGATCCCGGAAGAAAGGATCAGTGCAGCGGAAAAAGCCGCAGGCAAGGATCCGCTGCTAAGTATTAAACCATGGGTCCTGAAAACCGCAGGTATCATCACCACCGGAAGCGAGGTGGAAAAAGGCCTGGTCAAAGACCGGTTTACCCCGGTGGTGCAGAATAAACTGAAACAATTCGGAATCAGGGTAGTCAGCCATATTCTCTCCGGGGATGATAAAGAGAGGATAACCTCGGAGATCCTGAAGATGAGGGAGGAAAAAACGGACCTGATCATCTGTACCGGAGGCATGAGTGTGGATCCTGACGACAGGACACCCGGGGCGATAAAGGATTCCGGTGCGGAGATCATAACCTACGGGGCTCCGACCCTTCCCGGAGCCATGCTCTGCCTGGGTTATTTTGAAGATGGTATTCCTGTGATGGGCCTTCCGGGGTGTGTCATGTATGCCAGGGCGACGGTCTTTGATCTTATCCTTCCCCGGATCGCAGCAGGAGTAAAGATAACGAAAAAGGATATCATTTCCATGGGACACGGCGGACTCTGTCTGGGCTGTCCGGAATGCACCTACCCACATTGTGCTTTTGGGAAAGGAGTCTGAAGATATGACCGGAAACAGAAGATACTCTGTCCATGAAGCCGGAAAGATGATCCTGGACACCATCCGGGAAGTGCCGGAACAGGAGATCCCTATAAGAGACAGTCTGGGTTATGTGCTGTCCCGAAACGTATATACCAGGATCGCCCAGCCTCCATTTCCCCGTTCAGCCATGGACGGTTATGCCTTAAAGGCGGAGGAGACAAGAGGGGCCGGTCAGGAAACACCTGTATATTTCAAAGTAGCAGGATGTCAGTTTGCCGGTGATCCCTATTTTCGGAAATTACTGCCGGGTGAGGCCCTGAGGATCATGACCGGGGCTGCGATCCCCGAAGGTGCAGACGCGGTGATCCGACAAGAGGATACGGATTGCGGTGAAGACCGGGTCGCAGTCTATGCACAGGTGGAGAACCTGCAGAATTATTGTGAGATCGGGGAAGACTTTCCGGAAGGCCTATGCCTGGCGGAAGAAGGAGAATTGGTGGATGCTTTTCTTATCTCTGCCGCCGCTGCGGGAGGAATCAGCAGTTTTATGGTAAGGCGGAAACCAAAGGCTGCCTTGCTGACCACGGGAGATGAGATCCAGACTCCCGGGACCCGGCTGGAAGAAGGTAAGATCTATAATTCCCAGGAGGCCTTGTTTACTGCCAGGTTAAGGCAGCTGGGATGTGAGGTTTCCTTCATCTCTTCCCCCGGTGATTCGGTGGAAAAGATCATGGAAGCCATGAAGGAGGCATCCCGGTGCAGTGATCTCATTATCACTACAGGAGGCGTCTCCGTGGGACTGAAAGACTGTATTCCTGAAGTCATGGAGAGGCTGGAAGCAGAAATCATCTTTCACGGGATTTCCGTCAAACCCGGTATGCCCACCATGTTTTCCCTCTACCGGGATATCCCTGTCCTTTCCTTGTCCGGCAACCCTTATTCTGCCTCGGCGATCTTTGAACTACTGGTCCAGCCAATAGTTCGGAAGATGACCGGGAACAGAAGACAGGTATTGAAGAAAGTGACCGGTATTTCCGGGGACACATTTGAGAAAAAACAGAAGATCACAAGGTTCCTTCGGGGATATTATGAAGATGGTAAGATATCTTTTGGCAAGGGGCAGAGGAACGGACAGACCAGGGCCGGGATCGGCTGCAACTGCCTGATCTGCCTGGAACCCGGACAGGGTCCGGTAAAGATCGGCGACGAGCTTACGGCATACCTGATTTATTGAACGGAGCGGGAAAATGTACGATAGATGGAACAGAAAGATTGACTACATGCGGATATCTGTTACGGATCGTTGTAATCTGCGGTGCAGATACTGTATGCCGGAGAAGATCGACCTGGTCCCCATGGGGGAGATCCTGCGTTATGAGGAGATACTGGAGGTCTGCAGGGAGGCGGTTGACCTTGGAATCACCCGGTTTAAGATCACCGGTGGAGAACCCCTGGTCCGGCTGGGATGTACGGATCTGATCTGCCGTCTGAAAAAGATGGATGGGGTGGACCAGGTTACCCTTACCACCAACGGTATACTCCTGTATGAAAAAATCGAGGCGCTGAAAGATGCGGGAATCGACGGGATCAATATCAGCCTGGATACCCTGGATCCGGTAAAATATGAAGCTATCACAGGATACCACGGACTTGATAAGGTCATGAGATCCATCCATGCGTCACTGAATGCCGGTCTGAAGATAAAAATCAATTCGGTGCTTCTTCCGGGAGAAAATGAGGAGGACTGGGAGGATCTTCTCGGCCTTGCCAGGGACCTTCCTTTGGATGTCCGGTTTATTGAGCTCATGCCTATTGGTTTCGGAAAAGGACGCTCCTGTTTTTCCAACGATCAGCTGATGGAGCGTATCCGAAACAGATACCCCGGGATTACCCCTGATCCCGGCAGACACGGTAACGGTCCTGCGGTCTATTACAGGATACCGGGATTTAATGGGAGCCTGGGATTGATCAGCGCAGTCCATGGCAGGTTCTGCTCCTCCTGCAACAGAATCCGTCTGACTTCCACCGGAGACCTGAAGCCCTGTCTCTGTTATGAAGACAGAATATCCGTAAAAGACGCGGTAAGGGCCGGAGACCGGGATAAGGTGCGTACCCTATTGCGGAGTGCGGTGGATGCAAAACCCAGGATGCATCATTTTGAGGAGGACAGAGCGGTGACGGAGAGCAGAAAAATGGTACAGATAGGAGGTTGATCATGGGAAAGATACTGGGGATATGTATCAGCGAAAAAAGAGGGGTGCAGAAACATCCTGTCCCTGAAGCACGCATCCGTGAAGGATGGGGGATAGAGGGGGATGCCCACGGAGGAAAATGGCACAGACAGATCAGCCTTTTGTCCTATGAAAAGATCAGGGAATTCCGGGAGAGAGGTGCGGAGGTGGACTTCGGTGCTTTCGGGGAGAACCTGATCGTGGAAGACATTGATTTTTCTTCGCTTCCTGTGGGGACACGATTCCGGATCAATGAAGTGGAACTGGAGCTTACACAGATCGGGAAGGAATGCCATACCCACTGTCAGATCTATCATAAGATGGGGGACTGCATCATGCCCAGGGAAGGAGTTTTTGCCGAGGTGATCAAAGGGGGATTCATCAGCACCGGAGATGAGATGGAAGTGATCCCTCCGGAAAAGGGCCGGCCCTTTACCGTGGCAGTGATCACCTTAAGCGACAAAGGAGCTGCCGGAGAACGGGAAGATAAAAGCGGACCGAAGATCGTGGAAATGGTGACGGAAGCCGGCTATAAAGTAAAGGAAACATTGCTTCTTCCGGACAACAGATCCTTGTTGGAGAAAGAACTTATAAGGCTTGCGGACCAGAGACAGGTCAATGTCATCTTCACCACAGGGGGCACAGGGTTCTCAGAGAGAGATCTCACCCCGGAGGCAACTGTTGCTGTCTGCGACAGGATGGCCAACGGGATAGCCAATGCGATCCTCTATTATTCCCTCGCCATCACCCCCCGTGCCATGTTAAGCAGGGCCGTATCCGGGATAAGGGGAAAAACTCTGATCGTGAATCTTCCGGGAAGCCCGAAAGCTGTCCGGGAAGCTTTGGAAGCAGTACTCCCTTCACTGGGACATGGACTGGGTATCTTAAGAGGTACCGAGGGGGAATGTGGAAATCACCCTGAAAACCATACATCGGATCATAAATCAAAATAAAGGAAGAAGAAAATGAACCGGATTATCAGAAGAAAAAGTGTATTTGTCATGATTACATTCCTGATCGCTGCAGTCCTGTCTGCCTGTGGAGGTGGAACAACCGCTCAGGACAATGCTGATATAAAAGTAATTGTTTTTGCTGCCAAAAGTTTGAATGGTGTGCTGGATGAACTTATTGCTGCCTACAAGAAAGAAAACCCTGACGTGGAGATCATCCCGAACTATGACAGTTCCGGAACTCTCATGGAGCAGATCAGGGAAGGAGCAGAATGTGATATTTTCTTTTCCGCCGCGCAGAAACAGATGGATACTCTGGAAGATGAAGGACTGGTTGTTCCGGGCACACGGAAAAACGTGGTAAACAATCAGGTATGTGTGGTGACCTGGAAAGGGAGTAAAACAAAGGTTACCGGACTGAAGGATATGGATAAAGCGGCCAACCTTGCTCTGGCAGACGGAAGTGTCCCTGTGGGGAAATATACCCGTCAGGCAATGGTGAATGCGGGGATATTACCGGATGCCGAAGACGTATCCCTGATCACCACAAAGGAGATATCGGATGCTCTCGGTGGAGTCGAGATCAATGAATGTGCAAATGTGGGTGCGGTTACTTCCGCGGTGGCAGAAGGGGCAGACGAAGCAGGAACCGTCTATCTGTCAGATACCTTCGGACTGGAGGACCGGCTTGAGATCCTGGAGATCGTAAGTTACGATCTTACCGGGGATGTCATCTACCCCATCGCCCGCATCAAAAATGATGAGGCAGATGAAACCCGCGATAAGACTGCCGATGATTTCCTTGCCTTCCTTACCTCCGATACGGCAAAAGAAGCTTACAAAAACAGATACTTTGATACCGATGTAGATTGAGCGGGAAGTAGAGGATAAAACAAAAATGATGGAATTATTACGGAGTCTGGACTGGAGTCCTCTGATCATCTCACTGAAAACAGGGATAACCGCCACAATTCTTTCTTTTTTTCTCGGTATTTTCGCCGCAGGAAAGATGATGAAGACCGGATCGAAGATGAGGGCTTTTCTTGACGGGATACTGACCATGCCTCTGGTTCTTCCGCCTACGGCAGCAGGCTTCTTTCTCCTGCTCCTGTTCAGCAGACGAAGACCTTTAGGCAGCCTGCTCTACCAGGAATTCGGCATCAAGGTGGTGCAGACCTGGCTTGGTTGTGTTCTTGCTGCCATGGTGATTGCCTTCCCCCTGATGTATCGTAACGCGAGAGCTTCCTTCGAACAGGTGGATATCAATCTGATCTATGCTGGACGAACCCTGGGGATGAGTGAATTCAGTATCTTCCGGAAGGTGGTCCTTCCCTCTGCCAGGCCGGGGATCATCTCCGGGACTGTCCTTACCTTTGCCAGGGCACTTGGGGAATACGGCGCAACATCCATGCTGGCGGGAAATATACCCGGGAAGACCGGAACCATCTCCCAGCGTATAGCCATGGTACTTCAGGACGGTGATTATACCACAGCCGGTCTTTGGACGGTGATCATTCTGATCATCGCATTTCTGGCTGTTTTTGCCATGAATTATTTTACCCTGGGAAGAAACAGGCAGCTGAAGAGATGGTAGGAGAGAACCTATGTCTGTACATCTTGAGATAAAGAAAAAACTTTCAGGGTTTGCCCTGGACGTCCGGTTTTCATCGGACGCTAAGAGAATCGGTATACTGGGTACTTCCGGAGCAGGGAAAAGCATGATCCTGAAATGTATCGCCGGGATTGAAAAACCGGACAATGGCCTGATCCGTATTGATGATCACATCCTCTATGACGGGGAAAAGCGGATAAACATAAAACCCCAGAAACGGAAAGTGGGTTATATGTTCCAGGACTATGCCCTGTTTCCGCATATGACCGTTAGAGACAATATCGGGATCGGGATCAGGGAAAACCGGGGGGATAAAGACGGTATCGTTGACGGATTCCTGGAAAGATTTCAGCTTAAAGGGCTGGAAAAAAGGTTTCCTCCGGAATTGTCGGGAGGTCAGCAGCAAAGAGTCGCCCTGGCGAGGATCCTGGCCTGCCGGCCGGATGCGATCCTGCTGGATGAACCTTTTTCTTCCCTGGATATCAACCTTAAGGACCGCCTTTTCCATGAGATGACAAAACTCCTGGAAGATTACCGGGGAACCGTGATCCTGGTAACCCACAACAGAGATGAAGCATACCGTTTCAGTGATGAACTCCTGGTTATCCATCAGGGATGCAATGTGATCAGCGGAAAGACCGGAGACCTCTTCTCCCGGCCGGAAAAAAAGGAGGCTGCAGCCATCACCGGGTGCAAAAACATCGTCGCTGTCAGACGCTGGGGAGACCATGAATTATATATTCCCGATTGGAACCTGCTCCTTGAACTCGACCGTGATATTCCGGAGAATATCTCATGGATAGGGGTAAGGGCACATGATTTCATCCCCCTTTGGAAGGAAAAGAAAAAGAACAGTCTTACGGTACTGCAAAACAGGGCAGACGAGCTTCCATTTGAGACCTGTTACTATCTGCAGGCTCCCGCTGAAGGGGCGGAGGATATCTGCTGGTTTGTCCAAAGAGACTCCTTCCCTTTGATCAAAGAAAAAGGAATGCCTGATTATCTGGAGATACCGGAAGAAAAAATACTGTTACTTTATTAAATAACATAGGAGAATATTCAATTATGGAAGATTTCAGTCACTTCAATTCCCGTGGAGAAGCCATCATGGTTGATGTGAGCAGTAAGAAAGAAACGGAAAGAGAAGCCATTGCTTCAGGAAAGATCACCCTTTCTCCGGAATGCTTCCGGCTGGTGAAAACAGGTGGAATGAAGAAGGGGGATGTACTGGGTATTGCCAGGACGGCAGGCATCATGGCGGCCAAAAAGACCTGGGAGATGATCCCCCTGTGCCATATACTCATGTTGACAAAAGTGGAATTGAATTTTAAGATGAATGAGGAAGAACATTCCATTGAAGCAGTAAGTCTTGTCAAAACCGTTGGGAAGACCGGTGTGGAGATGGAAGCACTGCATGCGGTGACCACCGCTCTGCTTACCATCTATGACATGGCGAAAGCCGTTGACAGGGGGATGGAGATCGGGGAGATCCGGCTGATGCAGAAATCCGGCGGACGCAGCGGGGACTGGGTACGCCCGGGAGAGAAAAGGGTTTCTTCCTGAGACAAACCGGATGAAGTATGGAGGCCGACAATGAAAAAAAGACTGATCGCCTATTTTTCCAGGGCGGATGAAAACTATTTTAAAGGGGAACTTAAGTATGTTTCCACAGGCAACACGGAGAAAGCAGCACAGAAATTGCAGAAGATTACCGGGGCAGACCTGCTTCCCCTGAAAATGAAAGAACCCTATTCCGCGGATTATCATGAATGTGTCGAGGAAGCCCGCAGGGACCTGGCAGCCCAGGCCCGTCCGGAGCTGGCTGATCTTCCGGAAAACCTAAGAGAATACACAGTGATCTATCTCGGCTTTCCCAACTACTGCGGTACGGTTCCCATGCCGGTAATGACATTTCTGGAAACTTATGATCTCACCGGGAAGAAGATCAGGCCTTTCTGCACCCATGAAGGGAGCGGCATGGGCTCCAGTGAGAGCGACATCCTGAAAGCTTCCCCGGGAGCCGTTCTTGAAATGGGAGTGGCCATCTTCGGCAGTGACGTGGAAGATTGTGATGATCTTTTGGAAAGGTGGGTGGATTCTTTCTACTCACATGAAGAGGAATATGAATAGAGGAATAGGAATAATAATTATACATCTCCTGAAAAGAAGGGTATACCCGCCGGTATATCCTTTTTTTCCTTTTACAAGCATTGTGCCGTTCTTAAGAAAGGTGTATAATATTTGTATATTTACCGAAAACTATGCAGAAGTTTTTTAGGAAAGAGAGAGAAGAAAAAAATGAAAAAAAGAACCCTGAAACTGATGACAGGCTGCCTGGTCGTTCTCCTTGCGTTTCTTTTAAGGACAGCCTGTGTCCATGCAGCAGACACAGACACCGCCGATGGCCCCGAAACGGATACAGGGAGCAGCTCTACGGTGGTTTTGGAGGAGCCTGCACTTAGTGATCTTAAACTGCTCCATGCCGATACCGTGCTGGACGGTGACCGCTGGATCCAGTCATTTACCAAGGATAACAAGTATTATTACTTTGTGCAGATGATCAGGCCCGAGAAGGGAGATCTTCGCGTCACCCGTGTAAAATATACCGAGCGCCACAAATATATCAAGGATCATATGGACCTGCTGGGGTTCGGCCACGGAACCAACATTGACTGTACCAGATACCGTGGTAAGACCTATCTGTGGATCGGAAGCCGTATGGATAAAAAGTCCGGGGACACCACGGCGATCTCCTGTTTCCGCTATATCCCCAATGGTGTTTATAAGAATAAAGGGGGAAATACCTACAGGATCCGTATGAAGGGTAGCCTCAGGAAAGCGGAAAATGTCTTTCCGGCGGTTTCCCAGGACGGCAAATATCTTTATGTCAGATATACCTACCAGAAACGGCAGTACTTCCAGAAATACCGTATCTACCGTGGAAACACTATCCGGCCTAACCGTATTCTGATGAAGCTTAGTCTGAAGAAAACCCCGGGGGATTTCCAGGGCTTTGACGTCTATAAAAATGAACTGTACACCATCGAGGGAAGCCCTACAGCCCTGTTTTTAAGCGGTTATGACGCTTCAAGAAAATTCCAGTCCACCATCATCCGGATCACCAATATGAAGACCAAGAGCCGGAGGACCAAGATCATCTCCGGTGCCAGTACCCTGGCTTTCCGTGAACCTGAAGGGATCAAGGTGTCCTCAAAGAGGGGAGTGGTGATCCTTTTTGCCAGCAATACCCTGACCAAACAGAGATGCTGCGTCTACAAAGTAAAGTAACATAATACATTTTTTTCAGGAGTTAATATGCCCGTATTCGATTTTAACGATAAATCCTACCAGAAACAGCCTGCCGTATGTACATACCAGGTTTTCTGTACCAACGAAGAACATCCCAGTGCAGAATCCCCCATCATGCTTCTGGATAACCGGAAGAAGGAATGGCAGCACCATTCCACGGGAGTGTTCACCAACCCGTCCAAACGTACTTCATTTGAATTTGACCGGGAGGCCGAGGTGGCGGATATCCTGGCCATCGACGCGCGGTTTACCAGCCTGCTGAAATGGCTTGGGGAAAACCACATCAATGTCAGGCTGTCCGGGATCAACCGCCCGGACGGCTACGCGGTTTACAGGATCCGCGAGGTCGAGTTCGGCGGAAGGAGCAAACTTTCTGCTTCCGACGGATTCCTGCAGTTCATGATCGAGCGACTCCTTGCCAGCGATGCTCCCGGGGAGGAGATCGTGGATGAGGAAAGAGAAGAATCCGGGGACAATATGAAGCTTACCAGCCTGCAGAGCATAAAAGATTTTATGGTCTGTGCCGGCAAGACCCTGCCGGACAATATCCGGCTCTGGGCCAGAAGAAACCTGTCCGTCGCCCGGTCCAACGAAGTTTCTCCCGAGGAGAGAAGGCATGCCCAGAGGGCTCTTTCCATCATGATGAACGTTCAGTGGAAGAGCAATTATTTTGAGGCCATCGATCCTGTGGAAGCCAGAAGGATACTGGATGAAGAACTCTACGGGATGGAGAAGGTGAAGCAGCGGATCATCGAGACTATCATCCAGATCAACCGTACCCATACTCTGCCGGCTTACGGACTCCTGCTGATCGGCCCTGCCGGAACCGGAAAGTCACAGGTCGCCTACGCGGTGGCAAAGATACTCAAGCTCCCCTGGACCACTCTGGATATGAGTTCCATCCATGATCCGGAACAGCTGACGGGAAGCTCCCGGGTTTATGCCAACGCCAAACCGGGGATCATCATGGAGGCATTTTCCATGGCCGGTGAATCCAACCTGGTCTTCATCATCAATGAGCTGGATAAGGCTGCGTCCGGGAAGGGGAACGGCAACCCTGCCGATGTGCTTCTCACCCTGCTGGACAACCTGGGATTTACGGACAATTACATGGAGTGTCTGGTTCCCACCGTGGGTGTCTACCCCATTGCCACTGCCAACAACAAGGAGGAGATCAGTGCTCCTCTTATGTCAAGGTTTGCCGTGATCGACATACCTGACTATTCCTTCGAGGAGAAAAAACAGATCTTTATCCGCTATTCCCTGCCCAAAGTCCTGCGGAGGATGAGCATGGAGAAGGAGGAATGTATCGTCACGGATGAGGCGGTGGAAGCCATCGTGTCACGTTATTCCGACACCACCGGCATCCGGGATCTGGAGCAGGCCGCGGAACACATCGCTGCCAATGCCCTCTACCAGATCGAGGTCGACCACATCTCCTCGGTGGTATTTGATGCGGACAGGGTCAAAGAACTCCTGGGATAAACTGCAGGGAGGGTGATCAATGGAATCCGGTTATATCACTGTCAGGCAGAATAATACCGAATATTACGGCGGGGATCAGAACCTGTTTCCGGAGAAAAAACTCAAGGGATTCGGGTGCGGGCTGATCGCTGCCTCGGATGTATGCATCTATCTCATGGACTGTCCCAACACCTTTGACTGGGACAGATATTATGCCTTTGTAAAATCAATTGAAAAATATTTCTTCTATCTTCCTTTTTTCGGGATGACCGGTTTTGCCCTTTCCTTCGGGATCAACCGGGTCTTCAGGAAATTCCGTCTTCCCTACCGGGGCAGATGGAAGATACTTCCCCTGGGGGAGAAGAGCAGAGAGAAGATCGCCGGAATGCTTTCCAGGGGTCTTCCCGTGATCATTTCCATCGGGCCCAATTTTCCCAATGTACTCGGCAAAAAGAAACTGACCCTCTACCGGAAGGACGGACGAGGAAGTTTCATTCCATGCGGGTCCGTGGGAGGCCATTATGTGGTGGTCACGGAGTTCCCGGAAACGGGAAGGATGAAGGTATCCAGCTGGGGCAGGACCTACTACCTTGACTGGGAAGAATACAGGAACTATGCAAGAAAGAAAAGTATGCCGTTGTTTACCAATTATCTGGAGATCCTTCCGAGATAAAAGACTGACGGTATAAATATAAGCAGAGAGGAGAGATCTTATGGAGAATCGTCCCAGAGGCAGACAAAGAAATGTGACGGGCGAAGGAAAAGGCGTCCATAAAGGGGGAAGGGTTGACGGAGGTCCACTGAGTTCCGGCCGTCGGCCTGCAGGCTCCGGAGGTTTGGGCGGCGGTCCAGGAAGGGGTTCAGGCGGAAACCGCGGGGGCGGTGGAAGACTTCCACTGCCATTGCTGCTGATCCTCGTAGTTGTATTTTTGTTCGGAGGACGTTTCCTCGGAGGCGGAGATTCGGGGGAATCCCCCAAACCCGGCAGCCAGTCATCCTCCAATCAGTCATCCAACCAGTCATCAGGTCAATCCTCCAGCCAGTTGGCCAGCTCTCCGCTGAGTCAGATCTTCGGCCAGAATATCTTCCAGAACGGGAATGCCGGCTATTCCACCGGATGGGCTGAACCGGCAAATGAAGGGAATCTGGATCAGACGGTGGAAGCCGGTTCCAGAGCAAAATATACATCCTTCAAGGGAAACGGTCAGGATACCGTTACTTTCATGGTCTACATGTGCGGTACCGACCTGGAATCCCGGAGCGGTATGGCCACTAATGACCTTCTGGAGATGGCCAACGCCAAACTGAGTGACAAGATCAATATCATCGTTTATACCGGAGGGTGCAGCCGTTGGAACAACCAGGTGGTAAGCAGCAAGGTCAACCAGATCTACCAGGTGAAAAACGGCGGACTGGTTCCTCTGGTCAAAGATGCCGGCACAGGGGCCATGACCAACCCCTCCACACTGGCGTCCTTCATCCAGTTCTGTAAAAAGAACTTCCCGGCAGACCGGAATGAACTAATACTCTGGGATCACGGCGGCGGCTCAGTCAGCGGTTACGGTTACGATGAGAAGAACAGGACCGCAGGCTCCATGCCTCTTTCCGGGATCCGGACAGCCCTGCAGCAGGGCGGGGTAAAATTTGACTTCGTGGGCTATGATGCCTGTCTGATGGCCACGGTGGAAAATGCTCTCATGCTGAATGATTACGCGGATTATCTCATCGCTTCCGAAGAGACGGAACCCGGGATCGGATGGTATTACACCGACTGGCTCAACGCCCTGTCCAAAAATACCTCCATGCCGACCATCGAGCTTGGGAAGATGATCATCGATTCCTTCGTTGCCAAATGTAATGAGAAATGCAGGGGTCAGGCCACTACACTGTCTATCGTGGATCTGGCGGAACTGGCCAACACAGTTCCCCAGAAACTGAAGGATTTCTCCTCATCCACCAGCAGCCTGATCGAAAATCAGCAGTACGCACAGGTTTCCAGTGCCAGGAACCAGACCAGAGAGTTTGCTTCTTCCACCAAGATCGACCAGATCGACCTTACCCACTTTGCAAGAAACCTGAAGACAAAAGAAGGTGACGCCCTGGCAGAAGTCATCAGGGGTGCCGTAAAATATAATAAGACCTCCCCCAATATGACCAATGCCTACGGTCTTTCCATTTTCTTCCCTTACCGTAAGGCGAGCAGCGTGGATTCCGCGGTCAAGACCTACGCGGTGATCGGAATGGACGAAGAATACAGCCGCTGTATCCAGGCATTTGCCAAGATGCAGTACAGCGGGGCGGCCGTTTCCGGAGGATCGCCTTCACCGTTTTCCACCCTGTCCGGTCAGCCGGCCACCAACGTCAATCCTCAGGATATGATCTCCATCCTCGGTTCCCTCCTGGGAGGAGATCTGGGAAGCCTCTCCCAGAGCATTCTGGGCGTGGGTCCGGGAAACAGCGGTTTCCTTACGGGAAGATCCATCTCGGATGACGTGGTGACGGACTATGTCACCCATAATCAGATCGATGTGGAACAGCTTGTCTGGACCGAAGAGAAGGGTCAGAAGGTACTGAAGCTGTCGGAGGAACAGTGGTCCGAGATCTACGGGATCGTGCTGAGCAAGTACTATGATGACGGTGAAGGATATGTCGAGCTGGGAACGGACAATGTCTATGATTTCGACGATGACGGAAACCTGATCGGTACCACCGAAAGCGACTGGGTATCCATCAATTCCCAGCCGGTAGCCTACTATTTTGACAGCATGGACGATGACGGAAAGAACTATGTCATCAGAGGTCATGTGCCGGCTTACCTGAACGGTAACAAGGTAAATCTCAATATCATCTTTGATACGGAGAATCCGAACGGATATATCGATGGCGCGACCGCAGTCTATGAGAACAACGAGACGGAGACGGTTGCCAAAAACATCATTGAACTTAAAAAGGGCGATAAACTTCAGTTCATCTGCTCATATTATGACTACAACGACAATTTTATCTCCAACTATGAACTTGGAGAAGAGATGACCGTGACGGACGAGATGGAAATCAGCAATACCATCGTCAAGGGCGGTAAGATGGAGATCTGTTACTGCCTGACTGACCAGTACAACAGACAGCACTGGACTCCGGTCATCCTGGGAACCGAATAAGCCATAAGCTTATCAGACAATATCACCTGCCCCGGGGGTCACTCCGGGGCAGCATCAGGAGTAATCAATGGAATACTGGGATATCTACGATAAAAACAAACAGCCTACCGGACGGAAAATGAAAAGAAATGACTGGTGCCTGAAGGATGATGAATATCATCTTACGGTTCTGGGGGTCATTGCCCGTTCAGACGGAAGATTTCTGATCACAAAGCGCAAGATGGACAAGCCCTGGGCCCCCGGATGGTGGGAGGTCTCCGGAGGTGCATGTCTGGCCGGAGAGTCCTCTTCCCAGGCGGTGATCCGCGAAGTGAAGGAGGAAACCGGTCTGGACGTAACTGGCTGGGAAGGCGGCTATCTCTTTACCTACCACCGGGAGAATCCCGGGGAGGGAGATAATTATTTTGTGGATGTGTACCGGTTCAAAGGCGATTTTACCGAGGGAGATCTGCATCTTCAGGAGGAGGAGACCGACGGTTACATGATCGCCACGGCGGAGGAGATCCGCTCTTTCGCGGAGGAAGGTATCTTCCTCCATTATGACAGTATTAAACAGGCATTTCTGTGGGATATGAGAGGATGACAGTGGAGGAGAGGCGTTTAGGATTTATCGATACCCTGCGGGGGATTACCATTATAAGCATGGTGACCTATCACCTGGTCTGGGACCTGGTCTATATCTTTCATGTCGATCTTCCCTGGATGCATTCCTTTTTCGCATTCTGCTGGCAGCAGAGCATCTGCTGGTCCTTTATCCTTATATCAGGATTCTGCCGGTCCATAGGACATCACCCGGTAAAAAACGGGGTAAGGACCTTTCTCTTCGGAGGACTGATCATGGCGGTCACCCTCCTGTTTACACCGGAGGAAAGGATCATCTTCGGGGTTCTCACTTTTCTGGGAAGCGCGTCTTTGCTGATGGTTCCTCTGGAAGCCATCCTGCGTAAGGTTCCCTGTCTTGTGGGATTGCCGGTTTCCTTCCTTTTGTTCCTGATGACCAGAGGAATACAGTCTCACTATTTCGGATTCTCTTTCTTGTCCGTGAAGGTGCCGGATTTCCTTTACAGGAATTATTTCACTGCCTGGCTGGGATTTCCCTTCAAAGGGTTTTTCTCCACGGACTACTTCGGGATTATCCCCTGGTTTTTCCTCTACCTTACCGGCTGGTTTTTCTATGGGATACATTCCGTCAAATGGAAAGAAATACTGAAGGGCTTTCCCGAAGAAAAGCATCTTTCTTTTCTTGGAAGACATTCCATCTGGATCTATATGCTTCATCAGCCGGTAATCTACGGTATATTGACCCTGATATCAACTTTATCCAAACCATGACAGGAGTATAAGAATATGGTTTTAAAATTTATTTTATTTATCGTTCTGGGATTTATCCTTCTGATCAAAGGCGCCGACTTTTTTGTGGACGGTGCCGTTGCCGTGGCGACTAAACTGGGTATTCCTCATATTGTGGTGGGGCTTACCATCGTAGCCTTCGGCACAAGTGCTCCGGAAGCAGCGGTCAGCATAAAATCCGCCCTGGCCGGCGTGAACGGGATCGCCGTAGGAAATGTCCTGGGTAGCAACCTGATCAATGTACTTGTCATCCTCGGTCTTACCTCCTGCGTGGTAACTCTGAATTTCAAGGAAGACACAGTGAAGATCGATCTTCCTTTTCTGATCGCGGTCTCCATCCTTCTGCCCGTACTGGGACTTACCTTCCATGCGATCACCCTGCCTGTAGGGCTTCTTTTCTGGGCCCTTCTGATCGGCTACCTGACCTTTCTCGTGAAGAAAGCCATCAGCACCGAGATGGATGAGGATGAGAACCAGAAAGAGCTGAATCCGGCTCTGATCGTCCTGTTTATCCTTGGCGGTATCGCTGCGATCATTCTGGGCAGTAATCTTGCTGTGGAAGGTGCAAGAGGGATCGCCTCCATGCTGGGTGTCAGCGACAGGGTGATCGGTCTTACGGTCGTTGCCCTGGGTACTTCGCTCCCTGAGCTGATGACCTCTCTGACGGCAGCCAGAAAAGGAAACGCTGATATCGCCGTCGGGAATATCGTGGGAAGCAACCTTTTCAACATCCTTTTTATCCTGGGTACCACTTCCCTGATCCGTCCGATTCCCTTCGGGCCGGAATATCTTGTTGACAGTGTCCTTGGAATCGTTGCCGTGACCCTCCTTTTTGTATTCGCTGCCATGGGCAGGAAACTCAAACGGGTCCATGGTGTGATCTTTATCGTCATCTATTCCGTCTATCTGTATTTCCTGATCAGAGGATGAACGGAATATATTAAAAGATAAGAGGATTTATGAGATTACAGATTGAACAGGGGACCGTGTCCCTTGGAGGAAAAACCATATTGGATCACATTTCCTTTGAGATCAGGGGAAATGATAAGATCGGCATTGTAGGAGCGAACGGATCTGGCAAGACCACGCTCCTTCATTTAATCTGCGGTCAGCTGACGGCAGACCGGGATGACCGGTTTCACAGGGCAGGGGTCCGGACAGCCAGAAATACTACCATCGGTATGCTGGAGCAGGTTCCGTTTTTCGAAGAAGACAGGACTGTGGAAGAGTTTATCGGGTCCGTCCGTCCGGATGCAGATGCCTATTCCAGGGAAAGGTACGAATTTGAAGTGGAATTCCGCCGTATGTTTACCAGGCTGGGTTTTTCCATGGAGGATCTGGGGAAAAAGATCTGCTGTTTCTCAGGGGGTGAACAGACAAAAATCGCCCTCATCCGCCTTCTGCTGATGAAACCGGACATTCTTCTTCTGGATGAACCCACAAACCACCTTGATCTTTCCATGATCTCCTGGCTGGAAGACTATCTGAAACAATATGAAAAAGCGGTGGTCTTTGTCAGTCATGACCGCTTTTTTATGGATCAGCTGGCAGAGATCATCTACGAAGTCGAAGACGGTAAAGTGAAAAGATATACCGGAAACTATACGGCTTTTCGAAAGCGGAGGGAAGAAGAGTACAGAATAGCTGCCAGAAAATATAAAGAACAGCAGGAGGAGACCGACAGGCTCAATCAGCTGATCGAACGGTTTAAACACAGGCCGAACAAGGCTTCCATGGCCAGATCCCTGAAGAAAAGGCTCGAACGGATGGAGAAGATCCCTTCCCCGGAGAACCACAGATCCTACCTCTATCCGGGGGAGATCCTGCCGGGAAGGCCGGGAAGCAAGACAGTCTATGACTGTCAGAAACTCCGGATCGGATATGACCATGCTCTTGCCCTGGTCACCCTCCGGATCAGACGAGGGCAGAAGATCGGGATAACCGGACCGAACGGAAGCGGTAAGACGACATTTCTCAAAACCCTGGCCCGGAAGATGGAGCCTCTGTCAGGGAAGCTGTTTATCGGGGAAAACCTGGATGTGGCTTATTTTGACCAGCTTACTTCCGCCGGTGATTCCGACCGGAGGATCCTGGAGGATTTCCATCAGTCATTTCCCTCCTATGATCTGCGGGAATGCCGTAAGATCCTGTCCCGTTTCCTTTTCCGTAAGGAGGATGTGTCCAAAAGGATAAAGGACCTCTCCGGAGGAGAAAAGTGCCGGTACTATTTTGCCGGGCTTTTTGAAACAAAACCCAATGTACTGCTGCTGGACGAGCCTACCAATCACCTGGACATCCCCTCGAGGGAGATCCTGGAATCGGCATTTTCTTCCTATAAAGGGACACTTCTTTTCGTCACACATGACAGATATTTTCTGTCCCGTGTGGCGGAATCCATCCTCAGTTTCGAGGATGACCACGTGATCTATTATCCTTATGGTTATTCTGTTTTCCTGGAGAAGAAAGAGAAGGAAGAGGAGAGAAGGAAAAAGGGGATCGTCAGCCGGGAAGAGGAGAATGATATCCTTCGCCGGGAGCTG
>CAJGDH010000003.1 GCA_904502145.1 uncultured Eubacterium sp. | reverse complement strand
GACAGGCAGGCGGCTTTCGAGAAAATATGGTTGAATCTTAACACAGCGTAAAGACTCATGAGGCCGCCCATGGAACTGCCGCAGATCATGGTGTGCTCCCGGTCGGGAAGAGTGCGGTAGTCCCGGTCGATCATGGGTTTCAGTTCCCTGACCATCCAGTCCATATACAGGTCTCCCTTACCTTCGATGGGGCCGAAGGCGGGGTCCTCAAAAGAGTAAGGCGCATATTCCATGAGCCGGTCATTATCGGGCCCGTGGTTGCATTCGATCGCTACAATGATGATCTGTGTCTTTGTTTCGTCCATGTATTCCTTCATCCCCCAGCTTTTGCCGTAAGTGGCATGGGAATCAAAGAAGACATTATGTCCGTCGAACATATACAGGACAGGGTATCTTAAGTCGGGTTCTTCCTCGTAGGAATCGGGAAGATAAACATAGGCAAGACGTGTCTGATCTCCGGTGAGTTCCGGGATCGTAACATCCCATATCTTTACCATACAATAAACTCCATTCTAATCAGTCAGACTGATGTACTTTTGACTATATTTTTACATATTTCAGGTAAAATCTCAAGGATTGATTTTCCCCTTACGGGTAAGCCTCTTTTGACCGGGGAATCCGAGTATGTTATACTAGGAATCAACAAGACCGGGACCATTGATGAGTCCGGACAGGCGACGGACAAAGGTGCCCCGGCATTATTTCATAGGAAAGAAGGGAGAAAATATGACTATACTTACATTGGCAGCCCTCCTGCCGCCCCTGTACCTGATGATGCAGATCTACCGTGCGGATAGAGTGGAACAGGAACCGGTCCGCCTTATCATCAAGACCATACTTTTCGGAGTGATCTCCGTTTTTCCGACCATGTTCGTGGAATCGCTGCTGATCAGGACACTGGGCTCTGCTCTTCCTGAAGGGAGTGTCATTTACAGGCTGGCAGAGAATTTCATCGGTGTCGCCATGGTGGAGGAATTCTTCAAGATGATGGCGGTAAGACTTTCCGTGTGGCGGAGAGAGGAGTTCGATTATACTTTTGACGGAGTGGTTTACGGGGTATCCGCAGCCATCGGTTTTGCCGCTTTCGAAAATCTTCTCTACGTCTACGACGGAGGGCTGGTTACCGCAGGATTTCGTGCCATTACAGCCATTCCCGGCCATACCATCTTCGGCATCTTCATGGGTATGCACCTTGGGATCGCCAAATACAAACAGGTGCGCGGGGACAGCCAGGCTGCATCTTACCACAAGCTGATGGCATGGCTCATTCCGACCCTCCTTCATGGATTCTATGATTTTATCTGTTCATCCAACAGCTATATTGGAATGATCATCTTTATCCTTTTCCTGGTCTTCCTCTACACATTTTCCATCAAGAGGGTAAGATTGTTCCAGCAAGGAGACAGAGAGATCTGAGAGAAGGTTTTCTGCCGGAAAAACGGGCACAATAGTGATAATGGATAAAAGATAATGTCATTTATGCAGTTTTTTAGGCATTTTTCTGCCGATAAACTGGCGGCTTTCCTTTTTTTGTGATATGATGTCTGATAGTTGCCCGGACAGTCCGCTTAAGGTCGCAGATCTGCGGTGGATGTGGGGGTAAGAATCATAAACGGGAAAAAGGAGAGAGAGAATGAAAACCGCAAACCATGAGCATTTCTTGAAGATTAACCCGACCATCCTGAGGATTGCCATAATCCTTCTGTCTTTACTGATTTTCTCACCCAGGTCCATGGCTGAGACCACACAGGAGATCACTCTGAACCATAAGACATTCACCATGAAAAAGGGCAAGAAACTCACGTTAAAGGCAACGACCCTGAATAAGAAATACAAGAAGAAGATCGTCTGGTCTTCCAAGCAGAAGAAGGTTGCCACCGTCTCGAAAAAAGGTGTGGTCAAAGCCGTTAAGAAGGGCAGAGCCACCATCATTGCAAAGATCAAGGGCACCAGCTACCAGGCAAAATGCAAGATCATCGTGGGTACTCCGGTGAAAAAGATCGTACCTAAGAAAAAGAAGATCGTCACTTATGTCGGGTCGAAGAGCAAAAAGATCAGTGTCAAGATCAATCCTGACAATGCTTCCAATACGAATCTGACCTATACCAGTAAAAATGAAGATGTTGCAATGGTTAATTCCGGGGGCAGGATCACAGGAAAGGCTGTTGGCAGGACATATATTGTGGTAAGATCTACAGACGGATCCAACAAAAAGACTTCCGTTGAAGTCGTGGTGAAGAAAGTCAACCCCCTGGTTACCCAGTTTATACAGCTGCTGGATAAATACTCCAGTTTCATCAAAAAATACGGCGATCAGTGCTATAAGAACGGACCGAATCCCTGCGTAGTATATTCCGAGGCAAAAGAGCTTGCGGAAAAAGGCAAAAAGATCCCACTCAACTGTACAGCTCCCACCAACTGGGCTCTCCGTGAGATGGGTTATCTGAACAACGGGCAGATATACGGAACGAAAAAAGGGTTCGTGATCACAAGCGGTGACAAGGATCTGATCGAGGAAGTTGCCGATTTCATCAGTACAGGTCCCGCCATCGGATGCTGCGTTCAGGAAGCGGCAGATCTGGGTGCTTTGGTGTACGGTGATATCCTTTCCATCGATATCCACGGGATCAACCATCTCTGTGTATATGCAGGAAAAGATGAAGATGGAAATGCACTGGCTTATGAAGCCGGCGGAATTCCCCAGAGCCGTGGATATACAGAAGTCGGATGCGGTCCTCTGATCTATTCCAACTCCAGCTACAGTGATTATTACATCTCGGAGATCATCCGTTTCAAATAATCCGATGAATTAAAAAGAAAAAATAAAAAGCAACAAGAAAACCCGATCCGGGCGGAACATTGAAATGTTCTTACGGATCGGGTTTTTATCAGTTCTGACAGGTTTCGGCATGATCCCGTTCAGTGAATATGGAGACCTAGAATTTCTCCATATCACGTGCGGATTTGGCTGCCTCGATTACATCCTCGATGGGAGCTCCGCCTGCAGCGACTACAGAAGCGGCGATAGCACCTTCCACGATGGGGCAGTCAACCATCTCGACGATCTTGTCATCATCCTTCATATCATCGACAACCAGTTCTGTCGTCATAACTGCGCTGCCCAGATCCATGAGGATGATCACACCGTCATCAGTGTATATATCTTCAATAGCATTTTCGATTTTGTCATAACTTGTTCCGAAACCGCCGTCAGCCATGCCTCCTGCGGCAGCCATTGGGCAGTCATCTGCCATCAGATGTGCAAGATCAACGATATCTTCTGCAAGTTTCTGACTGTGGGAAACAATTACGATACCAACCATGCTATATCCTCCTAAGCTAATTCAGCGACATCTTCCAGCATCAGGGTAAAGGAAGTTGCTCCCGGATCCTGATGGCCGATGCTTCTCTCACCGAGATAACTTGCACGACCCTTTGTAGCGATGATGGTCTTTGTGTATTCAACACCTGCTTTGGCAGCTTCCACTCCGGCCTGAAGGGCCTTTTTGTAGTCACCGTCAGCAGCGTAGGATTCCTTCATGGCCCTTGTCGCCGGGAACATGGCATCAAGCATGGTTTTTTCACCTTCAACAGCATGACCCAGCTTCTGGATCTGCTCGATGGAGGTATCCATGATTCCGATGAAATCATCCATGGTAATCTCTGATTTACCCTTCAGATACACGCCGGCTTTTTTGAAAGCGGAGCCGTAGAGAGGACCTGCAGAACCGCCGACCACCTTCATGAGCTGTTTTCCGACATCCTTGAGGATTCCTTCGGGTTCAAGGTCCTGATAGGAAGGCATCTGATTCTTTACAGCCTGGAAGCCGCGGTCCATGTTGATTCCATGGTCGCCGTCACCGATCACGTTGTCAAGCTCGGTAAGATAATGTTTCTGTTCATCTATCGTTGCGATGATCTTATCTAATATTTCAAGTAATTTTGCTTTATCAGCCATAATTCAATTCCTTCTTTGCTTTTATATTGTAAAACACCCATCCCGCGGCATAAACCGCAGGACGGATGTTTTTTACCTTAACTGACCCTGTCGGACAGGATTACAATATTCCTTTCCGTCAGCCGGATCAATCATCCCGGACAGTTGATCAGACCTGTGTGAAAGCAGGAGTATCTGCCGGAGCATCCAGGAGCTCTTTCAGCTCGTCATCAAGTTTAAGAATGGAGATGGAGAAACCTTCACTCTCGATGGAGGTCATGAAGTTGCCGACCCATGTCTTGTAGACGTTGATGCCTTTTGCTGTAAGAACATCATTTACATGATTGTTTGCGATATATAATTCCATAAGAGGAGTTCCGCCGCAGCCGTTGATCATAACTGCAACATCGGATCCTGTGTAATCCAGGTCGCCGAGGATCTTCTCTAACATCATATCAACAATCTTATCTGCCGGTTCAAGTTTCATCTTCTTAACACCGGGCTCACCATGGATACCGATACCGATTTCCATCTCGTCTTCACCAAGTTCGAATCCGGGAACGCCTGCTGCCGGAACGGTGGACGGATTGATGGCCATACTCATGGATCTCACATTGTCGATAACCTTCTGAGCAGCTGCCTGTACTTCTTCCAGAGTTCCGCCTGCCTCAGCCTTTGCACCTGCACATTTATGAACAAATACAGTACCTGCAACACCACGACGGCCAACGGTATATAAGGAACCGTCAACAGCTACGTCATCATTTACAACAACTTTTGCTACTTTGATATCGTCATCATCTTCAGCCTGCTCGCCGGCAAGTTCGAAGTTCATTACGTCACCGGTATAGTTCTTGATAACCATCAGAACGCCTTTGCCAGCATCTACAGCTTTGATTGCTTCGTAGATCGGATCAACGGAAGGAGATGTGTACACAGCACCTGCTACTGCGGCATCAAGCATACCTTTTCCTACATATCCGCCGTGGGACGGCTCATGACCGCTTCCACCACCGGAGATAACGGCAACTTTGCCTTCTTTTTTCTGTGCACGTACAACAGTGAGGTCATCACCTAATCTTTTCAGATATTCGGGACAAGCTTTCACAAAACCCTCAATCATCTGTTCCTCAACCTGATCTACTCCATTGATTATCTTTTTCATAAACAAATACCTCCTTAAACTGACTTTTATGAAAAATATAAAAAACTATAGTAGCTTCGACTGTATAATATCATAAAATAAAGGCTTTTGCAATGAAATTATTGTGAATTATGAACAAATATTAACTGTTTTCATTAGGAATCAGGAGAGATTTTCCGTGATTCAGTCCTCCGGGGTTTCGGGAGCCGGAGGATCTTCCGGTTCTGCCTCTTCCTCAGGTTCCGGCCGGTGGGTCTGGGCAGTTTTTTCCGCCTTTTTCCGGATGGCTTTCTGTTTTTTTCTCCTTCTGACCGATCTCACGATCTTTATGATGATAAAGATGAGGATGAGAAGAACCAGCAGGATAGGGCCAAAGAGGATAAGCGCGAACAAAGCCCCTTCCAGGAAAGAAAGGAAGAGTTCACCCGACCTGTCCAGAGTGGAGTGCAGTCTTTCCGTGAATGTCTCCTGTTTTTCCTCGTACTTTACTACCTCGTTGATGGTCAGGTTGATGGTGGAGTACTTTACATCCGTATCCAGGGAGGCCAGAGTGTTCTTGTACCGGGCCAGATCGTTCTGTACTTCCGTCAGTCTGGATTCCACGGTGATCATATCCTCAACGGAGCCCGCTTTCTCCATCATGTCCAGAAGTCTCTTCTCCTGGATCTGGAGAGACTTGATGGTGGTCTGGATCTCCGAATATTTCCTGGTGATATTATCCACCTGCATATTCCTGCTGACCACTTTCCCGTTGCCGTCAAGATCATCGAGAAAAGCCTGATAGTTGGCTGTGGGAATGCGGATGACCAAAAAGATGTTCTTGGTTGCGCTGTGCCTGTTGTAATTGTTGTACCAGTAGGTATCACTGTCGGTCTGATTCTCCCGCTCGATGATCCCGCTATATTTTGTCACAGCTTCTTTTACGGATTTCAGTGTATCCTCAAACTCCAGGGTTTCCATGACCATGTCACAGGTGTAGACCAGCTTCTGCTTATCCTTGGCTGCATCGGCCCCCACATCTGTGCGGCTTTCGCCCTCTTCGTCGGCCCCTTCATCCGAGGGGTCCGTGACCTCAGCCTTGGATTCTTCGTCGGCATAGGAATTCGCCGCGTAATCAGCCGAACCGTAAGATCCGGCAGCCTCTTCCTCTTTCGCAGACTGCGGGGCAGGGAGGAACTGGCCGGACATGGAACTGCAGCCGCCCAGGATGAGGAGCAGACAGAGTATCAAAGGGATCATTGTTTTCTTCATGTATCGTTCACCTCCGTTTTTTCAACTATAACGCATACTTATTTACTCCACAACATAAATCGGCAATTAGTCAAAGTTCCTTAATAAAATTGTCAGAAAGGACTTATTTTCTTTACTTTACTGTGCTAATATGTTAATATAACAAAGAACTACAGGTTATCAAACCGGAGATTTTTCAGTAAGATTATATCAATCAGGAGGGAATCATGAAAAAAAGAATAGTGATGTTATTAAGCGGGATTATGATCCTGAGTCTTGCCCTTGCAGGCTGCGGAGGCGGCGGAAGCAAGAGCGAACCTTCCACCGAGGCTGAGTCTTCTTCAGGCGACATGGTTTACGCGGTGGAGAACGGGTCAGCCGGAGCTGCTGTGGCAGAAGAGAAAGGATTTCAGGTAAATAAAGTGGCATCCCAGGCAGATGCTCTGATGGAAGTGCAGTCAGGAACATCCGATGCAGCCATCATCGACCTTCTTATGGCAGGCGCCATGATCGGAGAAGGCACCAGCTATCCGAACCTTATCCACACAGATGAGCTTACCACAGAGGAATACGGTATCGGATGCCGTCAGGGTTCCGATCTTGCTTCCTTCATCAACAGCGTTCTGTATACGACCTACGCTGACGGTACTCTTCAGGAAGTTGCCACACAGTACGGTGTTCAGGAAGCGCTGGTTGAGCAGAAGGAATGTGCTTATGAGCCGGCCGCATCCGACAGCGATGTGGAAGCCATCAAGGCAAAAGGCAAATTTGTCGTTGGAATCACGGATTTCGCACCGATGGATTACAAGGATGATAACGGTGAGTGGATCGGATTCGACGCAGATATGGCCAAGATCGTCGGTGAAGAACTGGGTGTTGACGTAGAGTTTGTAGAGATCGACTGGGACAACAAGATCATGGAGCTTAATTCCAATAATATCGATGTTGTCTGGAACGGTATGACCCTGACTGACGAAGTAACTTCTTCCATGTCCTGTACAAATCCCTACTGCAATAATGCGCAGGTAGTTGTTGTTCCGGCAGAATAAAGAATTATCAGGGAAGCTGTCGCTGCGAAGGATCATCCCAAGGCAGCGGCAGTTTTTTTTCGAAAATCATTAAGGAGAGAAGAAATGTTTGGAAGTGTTACCATCCAGTTGATGCAGGGACTTTGGACCACCTTCAGGATCTTCATCCTCACCCTGCTTTTTTCCCTTCCCCTGGGTCTGCTCCTGGGGATCGCTTCAAGAAGCAAGCTGAGGCTGGTCCGCACGATCATTGAAGTTTTTGTCTGGATCATCCGGGGTACCCCCCTTATGCTCCAGCTCATCATCATTTTCTACGGGCCCGGGCTCTGGCTGGGCCACAACATCTGGAGCGGCAATGAGGCCGGCAGGATCACGGCGACAGTAGTTGCCTTCACCATAAACTATTCCTGCTATTTTTCCGTCATCTTCCGCGGGGGGATCGAAGGTGTACCCATCGGACAGAGTGAGGCAGGCCAGGTTCTTGGTATGACCAAATGGGAGATCTTCTGGAATATCACCCTGCTGCAGATGATCAAGAGGATCGTTCCTCCCATGTCAAACGAGATCATCACCCTGGTGAAGGATACCTCCCTCGCCAGGATCATCGCCGCTTACGAGCTCACATTTTCCGGCTATTCCTTCATGAAGTCTGCCGGGATCACATGGCCCTTGTTCTACACGGGAGTATTCTATCTTCTCTTTGTGGGAATACTTACGCTGATCTTTAATCATATTGAGAAAAAACTGGCTTATTTCAAATAGGAGGTGAAAAGATGGCAATTCTTGAAGTAAACAATCTGGAGAAAAGTTTCGGACATACGCATGTTCTGAGAAATGTCAGCTTTTCCCTGGAGGAAGGGCATGCCTTGTCCATCATCGGATCATCCGGATCCGGCAAGACAACCCTGCTCCGCTGCCTGAATTTTCTGGAGACCATAGACAGGGGGGAGATCATCGTTAAAGGGGAGACCCTCTTCCAAGGCGGGGTCACCGTAGCCAATGACCGTGAACTGCTGAAGAAGAGGCTCCATTTCGGAATGGTATTCCAGGCTTTCAATCTCTTTCCCCAGTATACCGCCCTGCAAAATGTCACTCTGGCAGAGAAACTGGCTGCCCTCAGAAACCCGGAGACAAAAGCCGACAAAAAGGCTGTTTTTGATAAGATAAATGCCCGGGGAATGGAACTGCTCGACCAGATGGGACTGGCAGACCGGGCAAAGTATTACCCCTACCAGCTTTCCGGAGGACAGCAGCAGAGGGTGGCGATCGCCAGGGCCCTGGCTCTTCAGCCGGACATTCTTTGTTTCGATGAACCTACCTCCGCACTGGATCCGGAGCTTACCGGTGAAGTCCTCCGGGTTATCCGGGGACTGGCGGAGAAGAAGACGACCATGATCATCGTTACCCATGAGATGGCATTTGCCAGGGATGTGGCGGATGAGATCATCTTTATGGACGGCGGAGTTATCGTGGAACAGGGTCCCGCCAGAGAGCTGATCGAAAATCCGCAGCAGGAGAGGACCAAGAGCTTCCTGTCACGGTATTCCCAGGGGTGATGAACGATTTGAGAAAAAAAGAATTTCAACCCGTCTACCGGGCCATCTGTTCGGACCTGGATCATACTTTGCTGATGCCGGATAAAAGTATCTCACCAAAAACAATGAAATGCCTGCGGATGTTGATGGACCAGGGGATGGAAGTGATCCCCTGCACCGGCAGGGCTTTCCGCTCTCTCCCGGAATCCGTCACAGACTTTCCCGGGATCCGCTATGTGGTGGTTTCCAACGGGGCGGCGATCTACGACATGACCACGGGAATTCCGGTTTTAAGCTTCTGCCTGCCGGATTCCTTTGCCAGTTCTCTGATGACATTTTTTCAATCCGGGAAGAAAGATATGATCACCTACGAGTGTTTTGTGGGCGGTCAGGGCTATACATCCCTGTCCTATTATAATGATCCGGGGGATTTCGGGTTTATGGGAGAGACAGGGAAAAAATATATCCAGTCCACCAGGATCCCCGTTGATGATATCAGGGCATTCATCCTCGATCATGCGGATAAACTGGATGCGGTGGACATTATTTCCCTTCCGCGGGAAAAGGAAAGGATTCTGGAGGAGATAAGAGATGCCTTCCCCCAGGTTTATGTTACCAGCAGCCTGCCTCATCTGATCGAGATATCGGACGCCATGTCAGGGAAACATAATGCCATTAAAAAGATGGCGGAGTATCTGGGAATCGAAGTGGATGAGATCCTGGCCTTCGGTGACGGGGACAATGACAGCGACATGTTGAAGTCAGCCGGGCTCGGCCTTGCCGTGGCCAACGGTACTGACCTCTGCAAACAGTCGGCTGACCTGGTGATCGGAGCCAGCAAAGATGAGGCGGTGGCCGACTTTCTGATCGATCTCTATCACCTGGACCTGGATGGCTGATGATAAAAAACATAAGAGAAAAAGAAAAGAAGTTGTTATTTATACAAATAATCATATAAATAACAACTTCTTTTTATTTTCGTCAGACTTATGTTTGTTATTTAACGTTCATCAACAGGAACGTAGGGATGGTGATGGCCGATATAGCGGTAAGCCGGTCTTATGATCTTTCCGTTGTTGATCAGCTCTTCCAGGCGGTGGGCACTCCAGCCCGCGATCCGGGAGATGGCAAAGATCGGTGTAAACAGTGCTCTGGGGATACCCAGGATGGAGTAGACCAGACCACTGTAGAAGTCCACATTGGCACAGATCGGTTTAAACAGGTGACATTTCGTGGAGATCAGATGCTTGGCTATGGTCTCCACACGATTATAGAGAAGGAACTCCTGCATATCTCCGGAGTCCTCCGAGAGACGTTCCGCAAATCTTTTCAGGATAACTTCCCGGGGATCCGACAGGGTGTAAACCGCGTGGCCCATCCCGTAGATCAGCCCGGTCCTGTCGAAAGCCTTCTTGTCGATGATCTTGGCAAGATAATCCGATAAGGCTCTTCGGTCGGTATAATCCGGACAATGTTCCTTGATGTCATCGAACATCTCCATTACCTTCAGGTTGGCCCCGCCGTGTCTCGGTCCTTTCAGGGAGGACATGGATGCCGCAACCGCCGAGTAAGTGTCGGTCCCGGAGGTGGTGACCACATGGTTGGTGAAGGTGGAGTTGTTGCCGCCGCCGTGGTCCGCGTGAAGAACGAGGGCGACATCCAGTACCAGGGCTTCCAGCTCAGTGAATTTCCCGTCTTCCCTCAGCATATAAAGGATGTTTTCCGCGGTGGAATATTCCTCTTTGGGCGGCCTTACCACGAAGGTGGAATCATTGTAGAAATGATTGTAGGCATAGTAGGAGTAGACAGCCATCATGGGCATCTTGGCGATGATCTGGAGAGACTGGCGAAGCACATTGGCCACGGAAGTGTCGTCCGGATTGCTGTCATAGGAATAAAGAAGAACGATACATTTCTGCAGGGCGTTCATCAGGTTGGCGGGAGGCTGTTTCATGATCACGTCCCGCACATACTGACCCGTCAGCGTCCGAAGGGAAGCAAGGATTTTGCAGAAAGAAGTGAGCTCTTCCTCCGTGGGCAGATGACCAAAGAGAAGAAGATAGGTGGTCTCCTCGAACATGAACCGTTTCTTTTTGTTGTTCAGGATCAGATCCCGTACGTTGATGCCCTGATAATAAAGCTGACCGTCGATGGGGTAAGGTCTGCCGCTTTCGCTGCTTACCGCAACGACGTCAGACACTTCCGTAAGACCGGTGAGGACACCTTTACCGTTGGATTCACGCAGACCGCTTTTTACATCGTAAGCCGCATATAAAGCCTGGTCGAATTCACCCGTCGACATGCAGTTCTCTACCAGAGAATCGAAGCAGCTGTTCAGTTCCTCATTCATCTCCATCATTTCGACTTTATTGTTCATGGGTTTGCCCCCTTCCATTAAGTGATTTAGGCACCGCACCGGCGGAGCGTATTGAATAAATAATATAATAAATCGACAAAAAATGCAAGATTTAATTATAGGTTATTCTCGGTAAACTATTAGAACAGCAAATGTATCGGCAAATTTGCCTAAATTAACAGGAAATATTGATGGTTTATCGAGGGTTTCTTTGGCAGACTGCAGAAGAATAAGCATATTTCATGCATTTTTAAGGAATTTATCCTTCATAATTCAGAACTCCCTGATTATGGCCGAACTTCTTTAAGAATTGACACAAAAGCGGTCATCATATAGAATGGGTTTAGTTTTAAACAGGCCGGATAACCGGTCAAAAAGCAAAGAGGTAAGAATAAAGATGGAAAAGATTATACTGACAGGGGACAGACCTACCGGAAGACTCCATGTAGGTCATTATGTCGGCTCCCTAAAAAGGAGAGTTGAATTACAGAATTCAGGAGAATATGACAAGATTTACATTATGATCGCTGATGCCCAGGCTCTGACGGACAATGCGGACAATCCGGAGAAAGTGCGGCAGAATATCATGGAAGTTGCCCTGGATTATCTGTCCGTGGGACTGGATCCCGCTAAATCCACACTCTTCATCCAGTCCATGGTGCCGGAACTGACCGAGCTGACTTTCTATTATTCCAATCTGGTGACCGTTTCCCGCCTTCAGAGGAATCCCACTGTGAAGGCAGAAATCCAGATGCGCAATTTCGAAGCCAGCATCCCGGTGGGATTCTTTACCTATCCCATCAGTCAGGCGGCGGATATCACTGCATTCAAAGCCACAACCGTTCCGGTGGGGGAAGACCAGATGCCCATGCTGGAGCAATGTAAGGAGATCGTCCATAAATTCAACAGCGTGTACGGTGAGACCCTGGTGGATCCCAAGATCCTCCTCCCCGACAACGAAGCCTGCCTCCGCCTTCCCGGTATCGACGGAAAGGCAAAGATGAGCAAATCCCTCGGGAACTGCATCTACCTGTCGGATACGGAACAGGATGTCAGGAAGAAGGTCATGTCCATGTTCACCGACCCCCTTCATCTTAAAGTGGAAGACCCGGGACATATCGAAGGCAATACCGTGTTCACCTATCTCGACGCCTTCAGCAATCAGGGACATTTTGAAGAATTCTGGCCGGAATACTCCTGTCTTGATGAGCTGAAGGATCATTATAAACGGGGAGGACTCGGGGATGTCAAGGTGAAGAAATTCCTCAACAAGGTCCTCCAGGCAGAGCTGGCCCCCATCCGGGAGAGAAGAAAGATGTGGGAGAAAGACCTCCACGCGGTTTATGAAATCCTGAAAAAGGGCAGCGAAACCGCACAGCAGGCCGCTGCACAGACCCTTAAAGAGGTTAAGGCAGCCATGAAGATCAACTATTTCGATAATGAGGACATGATCCGGGAATATCTGGAGAAGAATAGCTGAAGCTGCCGGACAAAACTGACAACAAATGAACCGGACTGATCCGGTCTGACATATTTTTAACCGACTGCAGGCAGATATCCTGAAAGGGAATCTGCCTTGTGGTGTCTTTCATTATAAAAAAAGAGGAGAGAAGACCATGATAAAAACACTGGCAGCCCAGGTGGGAGAGTATAAAAGAGCCTCATTTCTCACCCCCATGTTCATGATCCTGGAAGTGGTCATGGAAATGATCATTCCCCTGCTGATGGCCTCCATCATCGATGACGGTGTGGAGAAAGGGGACATCCATCATATTGTCGCCATCGGGATCTTTATGATCATTGCAGCGGGATTTGGTCTGTTCTGTGGGGTTATGGGTGGTGTGTTCGGAGCCAAAGCCTCCGCCGGATTTGCCAAAAACCTGCGTAAGGCCATGTTTGAGAGGATACAGACATTTTCCTTTTCCAACATTGACCGTTTCAGTTCTGCCAGCCTGATCACCCGTATGACAACCGACGTGACCAACCTGCAGAATGCCTATCAGATGATCCTGCGCATGTGTTTCCGGGCTCCCCTGAGTCTGATCTGCGCCATGGCCATGTCATTTTATGTGAATGTAAGACTGGCCAGCATCTACCTTGTGGCCGTGATCATCCTTGGGATCTTCCTCAGTCTCATCGTGGCAAACGCCATGAAATATTTCACGGAAATGTTCCAGAAGTACGACGAGCTCAATGCCAGCGTCCAGGAAAATGTATCCGCCATCCGGGTGGTGAAAGCCTACGTCAGGGAAGATTATGAAAAGACAAGATTTCAGAAGGCCTGCGACGGTCTGTACAGACTTTCCTGCCGGGCGGAGAGGGTGGTTGCCCTCAATGCTCCCCTGATGATGATGGCCATCTACAGCTGTATGCTGCTCATCAGCTGGATGGGGGCAAAGATGATCATACAGAGTATCCTCACTACCGGCGAGCTCATGATGCTCCTGACCTACTGTATGAATATCCTGATGAACCTCATGATGCTTTCCATGGTATTTGTTATGCTCACCCTGAGCCAGGCCAGTGCCAGACGTATCGGGGAGGTCCTTAATGAGGAACCCGACATCGTCAACCCTGAAAATCCCGTCTATGAGGTGGAAAACGGGGAGATCATCTTTGACCATGTCACATTCCGTTATAATGAGAACAGCGAGAAACCTGTACTTAATGACATTAACCTTACCATACATTCCGGCGAGACCATAGGCATCATCGGAGGGACCGGAAGTTCAAAATCCAGTCTGGTCAACCTGATCAGCCGTCTCTATGACGTTTCCGGCGGCTGTCTTAAGGTGGGCGGCAGGGATGTGCGTGAGTACGATATCGAAACGATCCGCAACGCGGTTTCTGTAGTCCTCCAGAAAAATGTCCTCTTTTCCGGGACGATCCTGGAGAACCTGCGCTGGGGAGATAAAAATGCCAGCCGGGAGGATTGTATCCGTGCCTGTAAGCTGGCCTGCGCCGATGAATTTATCGATAAACTGCCCGACGGGTATGACACCTATATCGAGCAGGGCGGAAGCAATGTATCGGGAGGACAGAGGCAGAGACTGTGTATCGCCAGAGCCCTTCTCAAGCATCCGAAGATCCTGATCCTTGATGATTCCACCAGCGCTGTGGATACCGCCACGGAGGCCCGGATCCGGAAAGCTTTCCGTGAGGAGATCCCCGACACCACAAAACTGATCATTGCCCAGAGGGTTTCCAGTGTCCAGGATTCCGACCGTATCCTGGTGATGGAGAACGGGGAGATCAACGGGTTCGGTACCCATGAGGAACTGATGGAATCCAACGAGATCTACAGGGATGTTTACGAATCCCAGACCAGAGGAGACGAACCCGGTGGAAAGAACGGTCCGACTGATCAGGCCGGACAAGAAGGGAAGGAGGTGTGACGGATGGCTGAAAGTAAGAATACGGTTCCGAGAGGACCCGGAGGAAACAGGAGAAACATGATGGGAGCCAGACCCAAACTGGATAATCCCGGAAAGCTCATCCGCAGACTTCTTGGCTACGTCATGAAAAAATACGGCGTTCTTTACGGTATTGTCATCCTGTGTATCCTGACCAGCGTTTTGTGTAATGTCCAGGGAACCATGTTCATGCGGACCCTGATCGATAACTACATCACCCCCATGCTCATGGACCATTCCCATGATTTTACCGGACTCAACCATGCCATTTTCCGTGTGGGATGCTTCTATGCCCTGGGTGTGGTCGCTTCATTTGCCCAGCAGCAGATCATGATCATCGTCACTCAGGGGACCATGAGGAGCCTGAGGAAGGATATCTTCAACCACATGGAGAGCCTCCCCATCCGGTACTTTGACACCCATGCCCACGGGGATATCATGTCTGTCTACACAAATGATATCGACACTCTCCGCCAGATGGTCTCCCAGAGTATCCCTCAGTTTATCAACAGCGGGATCACCATCGTCAGTGTGGTGGTCTGTATGCTGATCCTGAGCATCCCTCTTACTCTGGTGACCTTTGCCATGGTCCTGGTCATGCTTTTCTGTTCCCGGAAGCTTGCCGGCTTCTCCGGGGGATATTTCATGCAGCAGCAGAAGGACCTGGGAAAAGAAAACGGATTTATCGAGGAAATGATCACCGGTCAGAAGGTGGTGAAGGTATTCTGCCACGAGGAGGAGAATATCGCCGCTTTCAATGAACTGAATGACAGGCTTTTTGAGAGCGCCAACAATGCCAATAAATTTGCCAATATCATGATGCCGGTAAATGCCCAGCTGGGTAATGTGAGCTACGTGATCGTCGCCATTGTCGGCGGCATCCTTGCCATCACCGGGGTGACCGGCCTGACCCTCGGGAAACTTGCCAGTTTCCTGACCTTCAACAAGAGTTTCAATATGCCCATCAACCAGGTGAGCATGCAGGTCAATGCCATCGTTATGGCCCTGGCCGGTGCCCAGAGGATCTTTGACCTTCTGGATGAAGAACCGGAATTTGATGACGGATACGTCATGCTGGTCAATGCCAGGATCGATGAGGAAGGTAATCTTCAGGAATGTGAAGAGCGGACCGGAACCTGGGCATGGAAGCATTACCATAAAGATTCGGATACCACGACCTACGTCAGGCAGGAAGGAAACATCGAATTCCTGGGTGTCGACTTCGGATATGATCCCAGGAAGATCGTTCTCCACGATATCCGGATGTATGCCAACTCAGGGCAGAAACTTGCCTTTGTGGGATCCACCGGAGCAGGGAAGACCACCATTACCAACCTGATCAACCGTTTTTATGATATTCAGGACGGAAAGATCCGATATGACGGGATAAACATAAACAAGATCAAAAAACCGGACCTGAGAAGGTCCCTGGGTATGGTTCTTCAGGATACCCACCTCTTTACCGCCACCGTCAGGGACAACATCCGTTACGGAAAACTCGATGCCACGGATGAGGAGGTCATTGAAGCGGCGAAATTGGCCAATGCGGATGATTTTATCCGCCGTCTCCCCGACGGGTACGATACAGTGCTCACCGGTGACGGTTCCAACTTAAGCCAGGGGCAGAGACAGCTGCTGGCCATCGCCCGGGCTGCCATCGCCGATCCTCCCGCCCTGATCCTGGATGAGGCCACAAGCTCCATCGATACCAGGACGGAGAAGATCGTCCAGGAGGGGATGGACAAGCTGATGGAGGGGCGGACCACCTTCGTGATCGCCCACCGTCTGTCCACCATCCGTAACAGCGACTGTATCATGGTACTGGAACAGGGAAGGATCATAGAGAGGGGAAGCCACACTGAACTTCTGGCGAAGAAAGGAAGATACTATCAGCTTTATACCGGCAATCTTGTGCTGAGCTGATGCCATGACAAAAAATTCATTGCGGCAGGAAAACATCTTTGCTATAATATCTTCGGTTAATACCGGTGGAAGCCACCGATGTCCGGACAGGTGATAAGATGAGAAAGATAATGTTTATCGGCCGCAGTGAATCTGGGAAGACCACTCTTACCCAGGCGATGAAGGGTGATACGATCACATACCATAAAACACAATACGTGAACCATTTTGATGCGATCATAGACACACCCGGAGAATACCTGCAGACGAAAAACCTGATCTCGGCCCTGGCAGTCTTTACCGCCGAGGCAGATGTGATCGGGCTGCTGATGGATTCCACGGAACCTTATTCCCTTTATGCCCCCAACCTTACCCCCGTCTGCAACAGGGAGGTCGTGGGGGTGGTCACCAAGATCGACCACTGGGCAGCGGACCCGGAACAGGCCGCAAGATGGCTTCGCCTGGCCGGCTGTGAGAAGATCTTTTACACCAGTGCCTTCACCGGGGAGGGTATCGCGGATATCCTGTCCTATCTGAAGGAGGAGAGGGACGTCCTCCCCTGGGAAGAAGTGAAGGCCCAGTATGATGAATTGGGATTTGGTGCCGGAGAAAAAGAAAAAGACAGCAAAAGATTCCATAATATTTAAGAAGAGTTTCCTTTACAGAGGTCATTACACTGAATTATAATTCAGGTAACAGTTATGATTCTGCCATCAGTTGCAGATTGAGAGGAGGATATTTATGAGAGGTTATGAAGCTGCACAGATCCTTAAAGAAAAAGGGATCAGTATCGAGGAAGTCCGCGAGGAGATTGCCTACCGCAAAGAGACAGGTGCCCTGAGCAATGCGCCGAAGAATGAGGCATTTATGAATATGACACTGAATGAGGTTCTCCGTATCGAGGAGATGTGGGAGATCTGATCTCGGTCCTGCCATGAGAAGATTACATGCATCAACATGCCGCAGTATCGCCAGAGAGGCACTGAAGGGCAATTGGATGAGGGCATCGGTTACAGGGCTGGGCGCTTCCCTCCTGGGAGTGTTCACCAATCCGGTTTCCGGTGTGATCAAGCTGATGGCCATGTCCTGGCTTCTTCTTGAACTGTTTGAAAGTGTGCCCCACTGTTGGTTTCTGGTGTTTGCCGCAGCTTTTATCCTTGCACTGATCTGGCTGTATGTAGGCAGTTTTGTTCGTCTGGGCTATCTGGATTTCAACCTGTCCATGCTGGACCAGCGGAAGCCGGCTGACGGTGTTTTGTTTGGCTCATCCACCATCTGGTGGAACGCTGTCCGGCTCCGCCTTAAGGTGCTGGTCAGGACCATCCTGGGCAGTATCCTTTTCCTCATTCCGGGTATAATGATCGGCTATAGCTATGCCATGGCCCCTTTTTTACTGGAAGAACGCAAAAATATGTCCGTGGAGGAGGCTATGCAGCTCTCCAGGGAGAAGATGAAAGGGCACCGCTGGGAGTTCTTTTGTCTGCGGGTGAGTTTTATCGGCTGGAAGATCCTGGGATTCCTGACACTCGGAATCGGTTTCCTCTGGATCAATCCTTACTGTTCCCTCTCGGAGACGGTGTTTTTTAATGAGTACTCCGGAAGAGCGGAGGCGATGTACGACAGATCGTAGATACAGGCTGTTACATGATCGGATGTGGCGGCCTTCTTTTTTTGGGACAAAAAAGTGCATTTTCCGGCCCTTCTGCCGGCAAAAAACAAACTTGTCACCCGTGGCTAATTTTGCTAGAATAAAAACAATTGATTGCCGGGACCCTCATCTGAGCCTGCAGTGCATGTGAAGTGAGCCTGCGGTGCATGTGAGGCGGGTCCCGAACAGATAGAAATCATCAGGAAGAAAGGCAGCAAATATGGAAATTTTGGGAATTACATTAAGTGAAAATACCGAGAAACTCTACACGGACATCGTGGATGACTTGATCTATCCGGTAAATGTGATGGTCCTTGACCCGGGAAACCAGGAAGACTGTGCCCATCCGGTATCCATGGATACCGGGAAGAAAGAGTTTGTGATCAAGGTGGATAAGACCCTTGAGCAGAACCTTTTCGAAAATGCCCTGATCAGGGACGTCATCTACTGTCATCAGATGAGCTCTAACGCACCTGTCTTGAGCCCGGTCTCCGAGGCGGATAAAGATGCTTACCAGGTGGCGATGATGATCTCCTCCGTGATCATGGATATCGATGTGGAAAACATCCTGAAGAAGCATGATATGCATATTGACGATATTGATACCATGAGGCTCAGTGACCTCTTTGGTTTTCTGCGGGCCGGCATGTCCGAATACAACCGTCCCCTCTACCATAACCTGACTGCACTGCAGATCACTCTGCTGTATTTTACCAGTTCAAACCAGGACAATATCAAACAGATCATCGAGACATTTTATCTGTCTGATCCCCAGGCTATGGACAAGATCGACAAATTTGTGGAGATCATCGACAGATACGGAGTGGATGACAATCGTTCCATGATGCGCTGCATGCGAAAACTCGTGGGTGCCTGCGACATGAAGGGACGTATCAACATGGAGTACGAAGGCAGGATCACCACGATCGAATGATGACTGCCTGCTGACTGATCATCAGGGAGAAAAGGATGAACAGAGAACAGTTATATGCATTATTAAATGAGGGCCCGGTTATCCTGGACGGAGCGACCGGGTCCAATCTGCAGAAAGAGGGTCTCTCTCCCGGCGTATGCCCGGAACAGTGGATCCTGGACCATGAGGAGATCTTCCTTCGACTGCAGAGAAGCTTTGTCGAGGCCGGCAGCAGGATACTGTATGCGCCTACCTTCACCGGGAACCGGATAAAGCTGGCAGAATACGGTCTGGATGATTCCCTGGAGGAGATCAATTCCAGACTGGTGGCCCTGAGTAAGAAAGCAGCCGGAGGCAGGGCCTATGTGGCCGGGGACCTGACCATGACGGGCATTCCCCTTCGTCCCATCGGCACCATGGATCTTGAAGAGCTGATCGATATCTACAAGGAACAGGCAAGAGTGCTGGAGAAGGCGGGCTGTGACCTCTTCGTGGTGGAGACCATGATGAGTCTGGCGGAAACCAGGGCGGCGGTGATCGCCATCAGGGAGGTCAGCGATCTCCCCGTGATCGCCAGCCTGACCTTCCAGAGTGACGGAAGGACCCTCTATGGGACCGACCCGGTCACTGCTCTGGTGGTCCTCCAGAATCTCGGTGCGGACGTGGTAGGGATCAACTGCTCCACGGGGCCTGAAGAGATGATCCCTCTGATCAGGGAAATGAAGGAATACGCCCAGGTACCGCTTCTGGCCAAAGCCAACGCCGGTCTTCCCGAACTGATCGACGGGGAGACGGTCTACCCCATGGGAGCCGTTGAATTCGGTTCCTTCGGCCAGGAATTCATCCGTGCCGGGGCAGGATTTATCGGCGGCTGCTGCGGAACTACTCCCGAGCACATCCGCTGTCTGGCAGAAAATGTATCCGGAATGCAGGTTCTTCCTCCTCACAATCTCCACCCCATGGTGGTGGCTTCCGAGAGAAAGATCCAGGAGATCAGTCTTGAGGGAGGCCTTCTGATCATCGGGGAGAGAATCAATCCCACCGGCAAAAAGAAGCTTCAGGAGGAGCTCAGGTCAGGCAGTCTGGCCATGGTGGAAGAGATGGCGGAGAGCCAGGCGGAGAACGGTGCCCACATCCTGGATATCAATATGGGGATGAACGGGATCACAGAGAAGGAAATGATGCTGAAGGCCATAGAGAAGGTTTCCATGGTCACGGATCTTCCCCTCTGCATTGATTCAAGCCATGTGGAGGTGATGGAGGCCGCACTTCGCGCCTATCCCGGAAGGGCCATGATCAATTCCGTTTCTCTGGAGACCGGCAAGGCCGAAGCCCTGCTCCCCCTGGTCAGAAAATACGGGGCGGTATTTGTGCTTTTGCCCCTGTCGGAAAAAGGGCTTCCTGATTCCATCGAAGAAAAACATGAGAATATCCGCAGACTTTGTGCCATGGCTGAAGATATGGGCATCTCCGGAGAGCAGATCGTTGTGGACGGGCTGGTGACCACGGTGGGAGCCAACCCTGACGCGGCTCTGGAAACCCTGGAGACCATCGGTTACTGCCGCAGAGAGCTTGGTCTTTGTACCACCGTCGGCCTGTCCAATATCTCCTTCGGACTGCCGGAGAGAAGGTATGTGAACGGCACATTCCTGGCCATGGCTGTGGCGGAAGGCCTCACTATGGCTATCGCCAATCCTTCGGACCCCTTTGTCATGGGTCTTGGCTATGCAGCTGACCTGCTGAGGAACAAAGCTTCCGCGGACATCAATTATATAGAAAAGATACAGGAGATCGCTTCCCGGGCGGGAAAGATCCATGCTCCGAATACGGAAACGAAAAAAACGGAAGAAGAGAGCACACCCACGTCGGAGGATGAAGGGTCCCCTTTTCAGGACCACCCTGTTTTCAGGGCAGTGGTGAAAGGTAATCGGAGCGGTATGGCCCAACTGGTGGAAGAAGCCCTCAAGGAGGGCACCCCTCCCAGGACCATCCTGGACCGGATGCTGATCCCCGGGATCAATGAGGTAGGCCGTCTTTTCGAGGTTCAGAAATATTTTCTCCCCCAGCTGATCTCCGGCGCGACGGCCATGGAGGAAGGCATCCGGGTACTGGAACCGGCACTAAAAAAAGCCGGGGACCGGGAAGAGAAGGAGACCATCGTCATTGCCACGGTGGAGGGGGATATCCATGATATCGGAAAAAACCTGGTGGCTCTTATGCTGAAGAATTACGGTTATAAGGTGATCGACCTGGGAAAGGATGTTCCCGCAGAGGTGATCGTGGATGAGGCGGAGCGTTCTTCCGCCGCCGTGATCGTGCTGTCTGCTCTGATGACCACCACCATGATGAAGATGAAGGATGTGGTGGAACTCAGGAACCGGAGGGGCCTTAAGGCCAGGATCGCCATCGGAGGAGCGGTGACCACCAGGGAATTTGCCGAGGAGATCGGCGCGGAAGGCTATTCCGCCGATGCTTCCGAAGCGGTAAAACTGATGGAAGAACTCATCTCCGTAAAGAAGGAGGAACCATGAAGATCGACGTGATCATACCCACATACCGTCCGGACGAAAAACTGGATCAGAATCTGAGTCTTCTGAAAAGGCAGACTCTCACACCGGACAGGATCCTACTGGTCAATACCGAAGAATCTTTGTTTAAAAGTAAGGTGTTCCCGACCCTGCCCCAGGGGGAGATCATCCACATCAAAAAGAGCCAGTTTGACCACGGGGGAACAAGAAACATGGCGGCATCTCACTGTGACGGGGATTTCATTGTCCTTTTGACCCAGGATGCGGTGCCTGCGGATGAATATCTGATCGAGAACCTGATCCGTCCTTTTGAAGATCCGGAAGTATGTGCCAGCTATGGAAGGCAGATGGCGGACCCTGAAGATAATCCGGTGGAAGCCTATACCCGGCTCTTCAACTATCCGGAGGAAAGCCGGGTCAAGAGCAGAGAGGATCTTCCGGTTCTGGGGATCAAGACTTTCTTCTGTTCCAATGTCTGTGCCGCTTACCGAAAATCCGTCTACGATGCCATGGGGGGATTTCCCCTCCACACGATCTTCAACGAAGATATGATCTTCGCAGGCAGACTGATCGAAGCCGGAAAGAAGATCGCCTATGCGGCGGATGCCAGGGTGTGGCACTGGCACAATTACTCTGCCCGGGAGCAGCTGAAAAGAAACTTTGACCTGGCGGTCTCTCAGGTGGATGCGGGAGGACTGTTTGACCGGGTGAAATCGGAGTCCGAAGGGATCAGGCTGGTGAAAGACACCATGCTTCATTTCCTGAAGGAAAGGAGATTCCGCCTTCTTCCCTACATCTTTGTCCAAAATGCCGCAAAGTATATCGGATACAGGCTGGGAAAGAATTACAGGAGGCTTCCGGTAAGTCTGATTCGGAAGATTTCCCTGAATCCCTCCTACTGGGATGCATATTTTTAAAGGTTTTTTCAGATTATTGTAAAAATTTTTCTGTTGCAATACGATAAAAAGTAGTATAATAATAGAATGGTTACTACGATAAACAAGCCTGCAGGAGGATTACTAGTGAGAACGGCAGTAAATAATCAAGGAAAAAAGCCAAAAAAATCTCGTAAAAGGGACAGGAGACTGCGCATGCTGGCACAGTGTATAACCTGTCTGATCCTGGTTGCTCTCTTTGTGGGATCAGCGGGGATCGGGGCGGCTGCAGCCTACTATAAGACGCTGACCTCCACCATCGTAACAGATACGGAGACGTCGCTGGAAAATGTGGATGTGGTTGAGACTGACCTTGTCTATGACCAGGATGTGGTGAACATCCTTCTGATCGGTGCAGACAAGCGTGCTGATGAGATCGATGTGGGACGTTCGGATACCACCATGATCGCCACCATCGACTTAAAGAACGGTAAACTGAAACTTACTTCCCTCATGAGGGATATGTATATTGACATCCCCGGGTACGGATATCACAAGTTCAACGCGGCCTACTCCTTCGGAGGAGTGCAGCTTGTCTACCAGACCATCGCAGAGCATTTCGGAGTGAAGCTCGACGGGTATGCCGAGGTGGATATGGAGGCTTTCCGCCAGTGCGTTGACCTCATTGGCGGTGTTCCCATGGAGCTTACGGAAGCGGAGGCATATTTCCTCCAGACCGCGTATTCCAATTCCAAACATGGAGAGAAGGACGTGGTGGCCGGTCAGAATCTCATGACCCCCTACCAGGCACTGGCTTACTGCCGCATCCGTCAGGATATCACCGGTGAGTACGGCCGTACGGACAGACAGAGGAAGGTGCTTATCTCTATCTTCAATGAGCTGAAACGGGCTGATATCATGACGATCACCAATATTTGCATGAAGTCGCTGAATTACGTGACTACGGACCTGACCGAATCCCAGATCAGAAGCCTTCTGATGTCTGTGATCTCCATGGGAACCACGGAGATCGAACAGCTTCGAATCCCCTATGAGGGGTCCTTCACCGAGGGAAGGCTCAGCGGGGACGGAGCCTGGGTCATCCAGCCGGATTATGACCTCAACAGGCAGGCTCTCCAGTACTTTATCTTCGGTACAGGTGAGGATCCCGGCATTGACGACGCCTACGGCATCGGTAATGACCATTTCATTGAGGGATACTATCCGGAAAAGACGGAAGGAATATCCACATACTGATGAGGATTTCAGATATTTTTTAAGGAGAGAACAGATGGAAATGAAACAGATTACCCTATCATTGCTGGTCGACAACAACCCCGGTGTACTGAGCCGTATCGCCGGACTGTTCAGCCGCAGGAATTACAATATTGAGACCATCAGCGCCGGTCGTACCCAGGATGAACGTTTCACCAGGATCACGGTCCTGGTGGCGGGAGATGACCGCATACTGGAGCAGATCCGCTGCCAGATCGAGAAGCTGGAGGAAGTCCGCAAGATCGTTGTCCTGGAAGATAAGACTTCGGTCTGCCGTGAGCTCCTTCTGGTGAAGGTCATGGCCGGCAAGAGCGAGAAGCAGGATCTGATCGCCATCGCCGATGTATTCAGGGCCAAGATCGTGGATGTCTCCACGGAAACCCTCATGATGGAACTTACCGGAACCCAGAATAAGCTGGATGCATTCCTCAACCTTCTGTCCGATTATGAAGTGATCGAACTGGTGAGGACCGGTGTGACCGGTCTTGCCAGGGGAATGGATGTGCTGGCGTAAACTTTACTTGATTTTCCCGTACAATAAGAGTATGATTCAGAGGATGAACTGTTATTCAGGGAATGAAAATATGAGATATCATAAGATACTAGGAGGAAACAACAATGGGAGCTAAGATTTTTTATCAGGAAGATTGTAATTTATCCATGCTGGACGGAAAAACCATCGCCATCATCGGATACGGCAGCCAGGGTCATGCCCATGCTCTGAATCTGAAAGATTCCGGATGCAATGTCATCATCGGTCTCTACGAAGGAAGCAAATCCTGGGCCAAGGCTGAAGCTCAGGGACTTAAAGTCTACACTGCAGCAGAGGCTGCCAAAAGAGCAGATATCATCATGATCCTCATCAATGATGAGAAGCAGGCAAAGCTTTACAAAGAGAGCATCGAGCCCAACCTTGAAGAGGGCAATATGCTGATGTTTGCCCATGGTTTCAACATTCATTTCGGATGTATCAAACCGCCGGCATATGTTGACGTTACCATGATCGCTCCCAAAGGACCGGGACATACCGTTCGTTCAGAATATCAGGCAGGCAAAGGTGTTCCCTGTCTTGTTGCCGTAGAACAGGATTACACCGGCAAAGCTCAGGAGATCGCTCTTGCCTACGGTTTAGGTATCGGCGGTGCAAGGGCAGGCGTCCTTGAGACCACTTTCAGAACCGAGACAGAAACAGACCTCTTCGGTGAGCAGGCTGTTTTATGCGGAGGTGTCTGCGCACTGATGCAGGCAGGCTTCGAGACTCTGGTTGAGGCCGGATATGATGCCCGCAACGCATACTTTGAGTGTATCCATGAGATGAAGCTTATCGTTGACCTGATCTATCAGTCCGGATTTGCCGGAATGAGATACTCCATCTCCAACACTGCCGAGTACGGCGATTATGTGACTGGTCCGAAGATCATCACCGACGAGACAAAGAAGACCATGAAGAAGATCCTTGCGGATATCCAGGACGGAAGCTTTGCCAAAGAATTCCTTCTCGATATGTCCGACGCAGGTTCTCAGGTACACTTCAAGGCCATGAGAAAACGCGCTTCCGAGCATCCGTCAGAGAAGATCGGCGAAGAGATCCGTCAGCTTTACAGCTGGAACGGAGAGGACAAGCTGATCAACAACTGATCCTGCTCAAAGGTCTGCAAATAAATACTTTTTAAGACAATCCGGGCTGTCCTTTTTCCCTGTATCGGCCGATACATCCGGGAAAGTGGGTCAGCCCTCTTTTTTGTGGACTTTTTTCAGGAAATATGATATTCTATATCGGTTAAGAATCAAGACCTGAACACAACGACAG
>CAJGDH010000002.1 GCA_904502145.1 uncultured Eubacterium sp. | reverse complement strand
TCTTCCTGACGTGTCAACTGCAGACCACGGACTTCCGGTGAAGCCCATTCGCCCAGTTCCATCATGGTGCCGCATTTCACGCTCTTTACACCAAGCGAAGCAAGCAGATTAATACTCTGGCGTAAGGTATCCTTGTTCTTACGGTGCAGGCAGATTGACACCGAAACATTATAGTCCCGTTCCTTTAGAAGCTTCAGTGCTGCGATTGTCTTCTCTTCAGCACCGGGGACGCCACGCAGCCAGTCGTGCCAGCCGACGCCATCATAGCTTAACTGGAAATTGGGATGCATCTCCCACCCTCCAAAAAGTAGTTATTCAGCCTCGCCTTTGCAATTTCCAGTGGTCAGAACTATTGTCAAAGCATAAAAAGAGGGATTCCGGTGATATCACCGTTTAATGGCCATATCACCAAACTCCCCCTTGATTTCAAGCTTTTTCGGGCTTCTAAATTACTTAACTCTTGTCAGCAAAACTACGGTCTCGATGTGCCTTGGAGCAGCAGGTCAAATAAAAAGGCTTGTATTCGACCCACTGACTTGTCCCAATGAAGGAATGGGCAATTTCTCAGCAGATACGGGTCGAGACTGTAAAACAAATATTGAAAAACCGAAATAACTATTCTGAAATGCCAAGTTCTTTACATGCTTTCAAAAAGGTATCCGCTTCTCCATTTGGGTTTCCGCGTTTTGTCGCCTCAATATCAAACCATGCATATTCAAGCCCGTGAATAATGATTGGCAGCTTCCTTCCGAATTTCTTTGATATGAATCCTTCGTTCTGTAATTCCGATGCAATCTCGGAAACAACAGATAACAATTCATAATGGCCTATGGGCCCTTTGCCTATATAATTACAGTTTTCATCATATACGTCCTCAGATTCGAAACCGATATTCTCTAAGCCGCATTCTTTATACCATTCAAACAGAAGATCAGTAAGCGGATTCTTTTCATCGGTATAAATAATCGGAACTTCATCCTGACGCCAGAAAGCATAATTCCATCGTTCTTCATCATACTCTCCGGCTTCGGGACAGTCGGATTCTGTGTTATAGCTGATAGCAAAATTTACGACATTGGAAAAGCCATTATATTCATAGCACTCATTTGAATACACGAAAAAAGAAATTGCATAAATGCCTTCCTCCTGCCACATATCAATTACGGATTTGATTTTTGCTTTTAACGCATTTTTAAAATCACACATCATTGGTTCTCCATTTCTTTGCATATATTTAATTTCTCGTCATCAATACCACCGTCTCCACATGGATTGTTCAGCAAACCATGTCCACGACTACTATAGAAAAAGAGCAGAAAAATCATTGATAATTTCACTATCAAGAGGAGTAGTAAAACCGTAGTCAAAGATACGTCCGTTGCCTCGATTTGCCTCGATTCGCCCGACAAAACCGGTCATGCCCGTTCTGTCAAACTCCTCCCATGATAATTACTCTACTACGATCTCCACCCTATCCATGGCCTTAAAGAGCACGTCCTGGGCTTCCTCCAGAGTATCTCCCTTAGTGATGATATGACCGATACGATGGGGACCTACCCGGAAGGCGTGGACTTCCTCGCCGGGCTCATAATCAAACTGGACTTCATATATCCTGTCATCCGGCTCATTGTGATCGGTCTGGGACACGATCCTGCCGTCTTTGTCACTCATGAGGAGATGGCTGGCATTGGGAACGGCATGGCTTGTAAGGTCGAATTCCGGGTCTTCTCCAAGAGCAACCTTAAGGATCTTTTCATAATAGTCAAAACCGTAATAGATGGTCACCAGCTCCGCAAGACAGGTGGCGCCGCATCTTCCGCCCAGCTCCAGCACATAGGTTTTTCCGTCCTTCAGGATAAAGTCTGCATTGATGGCACAATAGTCAAGGCCCATGGCTTTTACTGCGCCCCGAAGCTGCTCTTTGGCATCCTCGATGACTTCATCTGACAGCTGGTAGGTGGCAAAATGCCCGATGGGTACACCCGTATCCCCGTGGAATACATAGTCACCGTGAGGAAGGATGAAGGAAACTTCTCCCTTATAAACGAATGCCTGGGCACCGAATTCTTCTCCCTCGATGAATTCCTCGATGAGGAAATAGTCCTTTCTGGTGTTTTCCCTGACATAGGCCATGGAAGAATCAAATGTATCGTAGGAGTCTACCCGGATGATCCCGCGGCTTCCGGAGGAGTCCACGGATTTGAAGATCAGGGGGAATTCCAGCCCCTCTATGGTCTTCCTGATATCCGGGTCAGAGAAGCTGACCTGGCGGAAACGGGCCGTACGGACGCCGTATTCCTCATACTTTGTCTTCATCAGCATCTTGTTGTTGGCGATGATGGCAGCATCGCGGCTTAAGCCGCATAAACCCATGGCATCACAGACATTTCCGATGGACTGGACACAGACATCCGTCCCGGTGGTCACGATCCCGTCGATCTTTTCCTCTCTTGCGATCTTCAGCATCATGTCCTCGTCAACCGTATTTTCATAGTATACCTTGTCCGCCAGGGCAAATCCGGGGTAATTTCCGGGAATGCTCACGGCGATGGTGTAAAGACCCATCTTTCTGGCTGTTTTGATCAGTGGTACCTGATAGATCCCGGCACCCAGTATCATTATTTTTTTCATGGTTTTCTCCGTTTCATTGATGAATCTAAGAAATGTTTACCGGTATCTCTTCTGGGGAACTGCTTTCCTCATCCGGATCAGCGGAAGCCGGTTCCGGTTTGGCGGTCTTATCTTTTCCCGCATCCTGCTGGTAGATCTCCCTGATGACGTACTGTGGCTGCCTGTTCATTCCCAGGAACATCCTGCCCAGGTATTCCCCGATCAGCCCCAGGAAGAGGAGTATGATGCCGGTGGAGAAGCAGATGGCTACCATGGTGGATGGCCAGCCCATCTGCATGGTGGGCACCATCAATTTCCGGATGATGATCGCGATGGCACCAAGTATGCTCAGCAAAGAGAAAAAGTAGCCGAAATAAGTGGCCATGCGAAGAGGGACTACGGAATAGCCCATAATGTTGGACCAGAGCTGGATCAGCTTTTTAAAGGTGTAGCCCGACTGGCCGACTTCCCTCTCATGATGCTCGATGGGGATGCAGCTGATATTTCTCGTGGTCCGCAGGAATAATCCCTGCAGATGGGTGTAGGGGCTCTGGTACTGGACCACATAGTCCCTGACGAACCTCCGGATGACCCAGTAACTTGAGGTCTTCATGTCCTTGGGTTTGCCGATCATGATGCGGACTGTGGCATAATTCACAAAACTTCCGAAATTGCGGAAAGAAGAGTGCTTCTTTTTGGGATAGTAGCCGTAGACGATGTCATATCCTTTCTCGATCTCATCCAGCAGATAACACAGCTGGGAGGGATGGGTCTGCATATCATCGTCCATGCCGATGCAGTAGTCTCCGGAAGCCTGGTTGAGGCCGGCCATGATGGCGTTATGCTGACCGCTGTTTTTGGCCAGGGAGACTGCTTTTACATAAGGATAGTCATCTGCCAGGGATTTGATGGCGGCCAGGGTCGCCCCCTGGTCCGGGGAATAATCGTCCACCAGTATGAATTCATATTCATGCTTTCCCAGACGGTCAAGCTCCTGGCCGGTCATCTCCACCATCTTGCGGATGGTCTGAGAAGACTTGTAGCAGGGAATAATCACGGAATATAACAAAACAAATCCTCCTGAATGTCAAATGTATTGAAAAGAAAAGGCGTGAATAGAGGCTGCTGCATAGCTGCAGCAGCCTGCCTGTAAACCTTGTGATCTATCGGTAGAACTCTTTGATCTTCTCACATACGTACAATGCTTTCTCCGGTTCAAGTCCGTAATAGAGAGGAAGACGGGTAAGCCGTTCACTCTCTTTTGTGGTATAAACATCTTCCCCGTGGAAGCGGCCGTATTTCTTCCCGGCGGGTGCTCCGTGGAGAGGGATGTAGTGGAAGACCGTGGAGATCTCATTCTCTTTGAGAAAACGGATCAGGGCCGTACGCTCCTCAAGGTCCTTTGCTTTTATGTAGAACATGTGGGCATTGTGGATACAGTCTTCCGGAACCACGGGCAGTTCGATCCTTCCGTCCTGACAGAGGGGAAGAAGCTCCCTGTAATAGAGGTTCCATGTGGCCATACGGTCATCGTAGATCTCCTGGGCCATCTCCAGCTGGGCCCAGAGGTAGGCGGCGTTCATATCACTGGGCAGGTAGGAAGATCCTGCTTCCACCCAGGTGTATTTATCGATCTGTCCACGGAAGAATTTACTCCGGTTGGTCCCCTTCTCCCGGATGATCTCAGCCGGTTCTATATTTTCCGGGTCGCGGATGAGAAGTGCTCCTCCCTCGCCCATACTGTAATTCTTTGTCTCGTGGAAACTGAAGCATCCGTAATCACCGATGGAACCAAGCGCTTTGCCCTTATAGGAGGACATGACACCCTGGGCCGCGTCTTCGATCACCAGAAGATGATGGCGTTTCGCGATATCCATGATGGTATCCATCTCACAGGCAACTCCGGCATAGTGGACCGGGACGATGGCTTTCGTTTTATCCGTGATCGCCGCTTCGATGAGCTTCTCATCCATGTTCATGGTGTCCGGACGGATGTCCACAAACACAGCGGTGGCACCACGCAGGACGAAAGCGTCCGCTGTGGATACAAAGGTGTAAGAGGGCATGATCACTTCATCCCCCGGTCTGATCTTACTCAACAGGGCGGCCATCTCCGTGGCATGGGTGCAGGATGTGGTAAGGAGGGTTCCGGCCACGCCGGTCTTCTCCGTGATCCATGCGTTACATTTTTTCGTGAATTCACCGTCACCGCTGATCTTGTGATTCTGTATCGCCCTGGCCATATATTCGGTCTCTTTGCCTGTATATGGAGGAATATTAAAATTGATCATAGCTTACGTCCTTCTTTTTTCAAGATTGCCCGGTATCCTGCGGACGGAAATTCTTCCGCTGAGGACAGCTTCGGACGATATGATTATAACAAAGAAATCCGGAAATGTATAGATTCCTTTAGGATATATGCCCTCTGAACTTCATTGTTTTTGAAAAAATACATGTCAAATGACACAAAATCAGGGAAAATGGCTCTTAGAGTGTTGATTGCAAATAAAAAAAGTGTTATGATATCAAATAACCAATTTTATATCTTATATTGGGTGTTTATGGTCTGATGAAAGGTTTAAGAGCTGCTTAACCGAATGATCATGATGATATAAGATTGGGAATTTAAAGGAAAGGAGAGAAGAATGAAAACCGGAAAATTCAAACTGAGGCTGTTGCTCCCTGTGCTTCTTCTGTGTCTTATCTGCATGGGACAGACAGCCCGGGCGGCATCCTACCGGCAGATCGCCTATGTGAATTCCACCGATAAAGCCCTGATCTTCAAGTTCAAGGACTTTTGCACGGAAGGATACAACTGGAAGATCACCAGGGATTCCGCAACACAAGCTGCTATTTCCGGCAGTGAATCCGGCGGTAAGATCGGCACCAGCAGGATGCTTAAGATCCGCCTCGGTGACAAGTATCTGACGAAGACCAAATACACACTCACCGTGACAGGCAAGGATAAGAAGAAGAGCCTGACTGTGCGATATTATACCGGCGGTGCTCTCAATCGCGCAAGTGTATCAAGGACATCTAAAGATGCCATGAAGTCAGAGGTGGTCTTAAGCAACGGCTTCAAAGGAAATTCAGTGGAGTTCCTCGTCTTTAAAGGGGCGGATTCCACGGACCTTATTACCGGGGCCAAGCTTGCCAAGACGAAGACTGAAGGTGGCAAGTTTACAATGAAGGCGGAGATCCCGTCCTCAAGGATTAAAAATGACGACTATAAAACCTATGTCGTCCTCAACTACGTCTATGACGGAAAACCTTATTTTGGCCAGGGAAAGGCTTTGCCCTACAAATATATCAAGACACAGCATAAGGTGAAAGGGCTGAAAGTTTCCACCCTGGGCGGCAGGGTCAACCTGACCTGGGCAGCGGACAAAAACGCATCTTATTACAAGGTATACCAGAGCCTCAACAAAAACGGTTCCTATCGGTGTATCAAACCCAAGGTAACTTCCGCATCCTACAGAACAGGCTCCCTTAAGGGAGGCAAAACCTATTACTACAAGGTGGTTGCCGTAGGTGCTGCAGGGTCTAAGACCTCCGAAGGTGAACAGTCGGAGATCAGGTCCGTCAAGGTGCCCATCGTTCCCGGAAAAGTACCGAATATCCGATTCGGCTACAATATGTCGGAAGAACTGATCGTCAAGTGGAACAAAACCGTAAACAGTACAGGATTTATCGTTCTTTATCAGAAGGCCGGTGAGAAGAAGTTCAAGAAACTCGGTTCTACCAAGAACAGGTTCTACAGTCTTTCTTCCCTGAACAGAAACACCACTTACAAGATCAAGATCCAGGCTTACCGGAAAGCAAACGGTGAGACAGTGAAGGCGGAATACACCTCCAAGGTCCTGAAGATCAAGCCCGCTGAATTCGAGAAGAAGAACAGGGCCCTCCTGCTGGCCAACGGGGTAAGACCCATCGAACATGTCAACGGCAGGAGTATCTATACCAAAAAGAAGTATTCCAAAGAGACAAAACTTGCCTTCGCGAATGCCAAGGGGTACTCCAGCAAGACAAAATACCTGATCTGGATCAGTCACTATACCCAGCAGGTAGTTATCTACAAAGGCCGGAAAGGACACTGGAAGATCATCAAGAGCTTTCCGACCGCGACAGGGAAAGCCAGCACTCCCTCACCGAAAGGTGTGTTCAAAGTCTCCTACAAAGAGACAGGCTGGTTTTATGTCAACACAAAAGAGCTTTATATCACACACTGGTGCGGAAGAAACTCCTTCCATACCAGACCGCTCTACAATGACGGGTCGGTCTGTTCCCCAGCCATGGGAAGACCGGTCTCCCACGGATGTGCAAGATTGTATAACAGCGATGCTTACTACATCTACAAGAACATCCCGAAAGGAACTACCGTGGTCTCTTACTGATGACCGCCTAAGTTCCTGAAAGCTGCATAATGACCATGTAAACATAAAAGGTCCCGGGGTTTTCCCCGGGACCTTTATCCATTCAGGCTATGCGCTTTTTTGTTCTTCTTTTTTCTTCTGCCTCTCTTTGAAAAGGAGGAAGAGGAAAATGTACCAGGATATGGTGGAGATCGCTATACCGATCCTTATCCCGGGCGAATGGTACTGCATCACAACCTCATGTTTTCCGGCAGGTACCAGGACCCCCATATACATGGTGTTGATGTTGTATACCTTTGTGTGCAGATCGTCGATAAAGGCCGACCATCCGACATGGTAGGGGATGGAGAATACGATAAGGTGATCATGATCGGATGAGGTGGTCCCGGCCACGGTGTTGGTGGTGACGGAGACATCCTCAAGAGCATTCGTCTTCAGCCCTTCAACGGATCTGGCGTAGGTATCCATGGGAACATAGTAGATCTCAAATTCTCCGATGGTGTACTTGCCGGGGGCGCTGAAGGAGAGCATTACATCGATCTTCTCCTCCTTCTCATAATAGCCCAGGTTGACGATATAGTCGTTCAGGCCCAGACCGTAGGTGTCCGCAGCCCCTCTCACGATGGCACGTTTTTTGATGTCTTTGGTATAGACATTGATATCATTTCTCTTTCCCAGTGGGTTGCTTACATCCCTGAAACGCAGATAGACTTCGCAGTTTTCCCGGGAAGTGGTGGTGAAGGTTATCTTCGGCACCTTTTTGTTGTTGACCTCGTTTTTGTCGTACTCCGGGATAAAATCGATCAGCTCCGTCTCTTTTACGTTGTAGGTGTCGTTTTTATGTTTGATGCCCTTATCCACATGGAAGTCGGATATGCTTCCCTTGGAGACGCCTTCCAGCTCCTTATGGTCGAGCTGATTCAGAACGTCAAGCTCATCCAGATCGCCGTCATTGACCACAGCGGCATTGAGCTGAATCTGCTGCTGCCTCAGCTTGTTCATCTTTTCATATTCCGACCGGCTGATGATCCGGTCATAATTATAGCCGACCGGCAGGGTATATTTGTTCCGGTATACGGCGTAATCCGGCCAGATGGCGGAGAGTTCCTCATCCTTTTCAAAACCGTAGGGTACGGACCGGGTCTGATCCCTGAAAGTGAGGAAATATTTTACACAGGCCAGTTCTTCAAAAGCAGTCCTGTTGTCGAGGGATACGGTACGGTTCAGGGCGCTGACCCCGGCATTTTCCGATTCTTTATAGAAGGACATGACACTGCTGTTGATGGTGCTCTGGTAGAGGGAGATCCCGTTGTATCCCAGAGCCACTCCTGAATTGTTGTAGTTATGGTACATCATATCCGTATCCATACGGCAGAAATCCTTGTCCTTGATCTGCTTTAAGATGGAATATCTCGAGGCTTCATAGTACAGGTTTACCGTAGCTTCATTCTGGAACTGGTCGATCAGGTTTCCGTATCTGACCGCGTATAAAAAGTGTCCGTTGAATGCCACCGTTCCGCAGATCAGAAGGATCAGGGCGACCTGAGACAGCCTGCGGGGGATAAAAGGAAGAAAACGCAGCAGGCCGATGATGGGGAACACCAGGAGCATGAGGATAATGATGTATTTATAGGCCACGTTGTTGGGGTTGTCTATCCGGGTCTGCCGGCAGATCACGTAGAGGATGATCGCCACATAGAGGAGTGCGTACTGCCATATCTTCATGGACAGGATATTCTCGAACTCCACCACCATGATCATGGCCAGGATGTAGACGAAGGCGAAAGACCAACGGTTGTTGACGGTACTGAACCCGGAGAATACGTATCCGAAGAAGGGGACCATCAGGAAGACAAAACCGATCAGGAAGCCCAGCTTCAGGGACCGCTTTTCCTTGTCGCGGTTGGTGAAGAAAAGGATCAGGACGGGCATGATCATTATACCCACCGAGATGGCCGTCAGTGTTCCCCCTTGTCTGACCGGGGCGGAAAGGGCCAGATATTCGTCGATGAGCCTGTGTTTTCCGTAATGGAGGAAGCTGCCCACGGCGGAAGCCTTGTTTCCGCCCGATTTCCTGGCGGACAGGAAGAATCCTGCCACAGAGGGGATGAAGAAGAGCAGGGTCATACCCACCCCCAGCAGATAATAGCGGATGATGCGTCCCATCATGCCGAAAAACTCTCTGATGCGGTCGGAAGTATAGATGTCTCCCAACCGGAGAAGGGCGTAAATCCCCATGATCAGAGTGTTCATATATAAGAAGTAATAGCTTGCCATCAGGGAGACGGCGACACAGAAGGTAAAGAAGAGATAGCCTTCTTTTTTGATCAGTCTTTCAAGTCCGATCAGGAGCAGGGGCAGCATGATGATGGGAACAGCAAACTGCGGATGCCTTGCCACCTGATAAGTGGTAAAGGTACTGAAGGTATAGATCAGGGCTCCGGCCAGGACCGGTGTGGGCTTCTTCTTCATGTAGAATCCGTAACAGGAGAAAGAAATACCGATCAGGTAGATCCGGAAGATGGTCATCAGATTGTATAACTTGGAAGTACCCTTTGTTCCGAGAACCAGAAGTGTCCCCAAAAATCCCACCGGCTCCGTCTTGAAGAAGCTGCGGACGTCATTTCCCATGCCGATGTTGAAATCATACATAGGTACGGTGATATTGCCGGTAAAGACGCTTTTGACCAGGTTGCGGATATATTTTCCCGTATACTGAAGCCACAGGGTGTACTGGGGCATGCCGTCGATCTTGTAGACAAGGCTTTTCTGCTCCACCAGGAAAGGCTGGTAGATCACGGCACAGATGATGAAGAACAGGAGGGTATAGATCAGGTAAAATTTCAGAAAATCCCTTTTTTTCATAGATGTATCAGTCGAATTCATTTGTGCATTCTCCTTCTTGAAAAAGTTTTATCTTGATCAAAGCTGCCGGCATCTGCACCGTCAGCTGACCGGAGAAAACCAGCCGTGCTCCAGGCAGGCTTTGTAAATACCGTCTTCTGTATTCTTTGCTGCCACATAATCCGCGGCGTCTTTCAGTTCCTGACATCCGTTTCCCATTGCTACCTTATAGAAATCAGGATCGAACATGCATAAGTCGTTGTAATCGTCGCCGAATACCACCACATCCCCGGGGTTTCCCCCCATGATCTCGATCATCCGGAGGATACCGCCCCTCTTGTCATCCGGCTGGAACATGAGATATTCCGGTTCGAAGCGGAGGCTTCCCAGAGTGTGCCTGAGGGTGAGCCGGTCCTCCTCCCCTTCGGGGACGGAGACATACAGTTTATAGATGGCATCATAGTCGGCAGGATCGTAGCTTTCATCAATGATATAGACCGTGGGTTCCTTCCGGAGGCCTGCCTGTTCATAGAAGGTGAAACCGTTGGCATAGACCTTCTCGGAATCGTCCATGGCCACCAGGACGCCGTATCCTGCGGAGATGGCTTCCCGGTAGAGGGCCAGGCTCTTCTCATGATCCAGGGGGCGGTTCTCCTTCAGTTCCCCGTTGATCACGATCCCGTGTCCTCCGTTGCAGACCATGTGGTCAAAAGCACTGTCTCTGCGGAATTTCTCCGCCTTATAGCTGGCCCGCCCTGTGGCGATGGAGAGGAAATGGCCGGCTTCCTTCAGCCTGGCCACCGCCTCGGCGGCGGAGGGGACGATGATCCCGGTGTCACGGTCGGTCAGTGTTCCGTCGATATCAAAAAAGAAATATTTCTTCTTTCCCATATCCGTAACTCCTTAAACACATATATCTTCTTCGGTTATGCATAGTTTACCTATTATAACATAAATGTTCCGTTTAATCCATGAAATATCTCCAAGATGCGGGATTAAGGATAGTGAATTAAGAATGACCGGATCAGAAGGAGAGAACTACAGGGAATCCGTGTCCGCTGCAGACAGGCCTGCCGCCAGAAGTCTCTTCTTTACCGCCGGTCCGGTGACCAGTACCAGCAGCATTTTAACCAGATCCCCCGGAAGGTAGGGGATGACCCCCATAAGAAGCCCCTGTGGGAAGGTGAGATGAGCCTGGAAACACAGCCAGGCCGTCCCCGCCAGATAGCAGGCGGCATTGCCAAGGACCATTCCCGCAGCCCAGACGGCCGGGCGCCGGAAGTAATGGAAAAACCAGCCGGAGATGAAGGCCAGGAAGAGGTAGCCGATCAGATATCCTCCCGTGGGCCCTGCCAGTTTGGCGACCCCTCCGCTGAAGCCGGAGAAGACGGGAAGCCCGCAGAGACCGATGAGGAGGTAGATAAAGACACTTAAGGTGCCCAGCTTCCACCCCAGGATACAGGCAGAAAAACATACCGCCATGGTGGCCAGGCTCAGGGGGACGGGGCTGAAGGGAACAGCCAGGGACAATGGGCCGGCGATGCAGAGTATGGCCGCCATGAGGGCGGTCAGGACCATGGCCTTTGTTTTATTGTGATCTCCGGTGTTTTCTCTTTTCATTTGCTTGTCCTTTCTCAGTTGATTTATGTTTAATCTGTGGTATGATGGTAACAGTGTAAAAAACGGCTGTCCATGGGGATTATAACTGAGTCTCCGGGGAATTGTCAACCTGAATGAAACGGTGAAGGTTGACAAATGAACGGCCTTTATCTGCGGATAGGAGAAGATGAAGATGGATAAGTTGACAAAGTTTACCAGGGAGGAGTTGGCCTGCCCCAGATGCGGCAAGGTCCATCTCTGTGACAGATATTCGGTGATCAATGTGACGGAAAAACCGGAACTTAAGGAGAAAGTGCTGCTGAACAAACTGTTCGTGTTCAAATGTGATGCCTGCGGCCTCACCGCTCCCCTTACCTATGAAAGTGTTTATGTGGATACGAAGAAGAAGCTTCTGTTCTATCTGACGCCGGAGATGACGGAAGAGGCGAAGAAATCCATTGCCATGTGGGACAAGGTAGAAGCCAGGCAGAAAAGGATCGTTACCAGCCTCAATGATCTGAAGGAGAAGATCCTGATCGCCGACAATCTGCTGGATGACCGCATCGTGGAATTCATGAAGATCGAACACCTCAAGCAGCTGGAGAAGGAGATGAAGGATGACAATCTCCTGGATATCCTCTTTGACTATAAGGGGCAGCAGTATTATTTCATGGTATTCTTTGAGAAGAAGGGAATCGGAAGGATCCCGGTGAGCCGGGAATATTACCGGGAAGCTGAGCACAGATACCTGGGAAAGCTCGCCCGGAGGGAGGATCACGGATTCCGGGAGATCAACATGAAATGGGCGGGAGACATCGTCTTCTCAAGAAACTGAAATCCGGAATACCCTTTGTCCATGCCTTCCGGCAGGGGTCGGACAATTTCTTGAATTTCTTCTTGCACTGCCAATTATTCTGTGCTATAATGTGAAAGCTGTTTGAAACGTAGAGATATACGATGATTATCATCTGACATAGATGAATTAGCCATCAACAGACTGCCGTTCATGCGGCAGGATAGTTATTACAGGGTAGTGAGGTGAGAAAGATGCGCGAAGGAATCCATCCAAAGTATTATCAGGCAAAGGTTGTTTGCAACTGTGGCAACGAGTTCGTAACAGGTTCCACAAAGTCAGATATCCACGTTGAGATCTGTTCAAAATGTCATTCGTTCTACACAGGCACACAGAAAGCTGCCAAGGCTCGTGGACGTATTGATAAGTTCAACCGTAAGTACGGTATCACTCAGAACTAAAAACCTGACGGTTTCCTTAGGCGACGGGATTTAGACCACAGCGCAGGGCTGTGGCATAAATTTCGTCGCCTAAATTATTTCAGGGAGGTTTGTTATTTGAAGAGAACGACAATAGGCGGACAGGCAGTAATGGAAGGGGTTATGATGAAAAACGATGACCTCTATGCCGTTGCTGTCCGGAAACCGAATCATGAGATAGAAATAAAAAAAGACAGTTACCGGTCCGTGGTCCTGAGGCATCCGGTCCTCAATCTTCCGATCGTCAGAGGGGTCTGCGCCTTCGGGGAATCCCTCTATATCGGGATGAAAACCCTGATGTTTTCTTCCGAGTTTGTCCTGGAAGAGGAGGAGGCCGAGCCGGACCGCCTGGAAAGGGCAGCCGGAAAGCTTTTTGGCGATAAGAGCAAAGAGGTACTCATGGGGACAACCCTTGTGGTGTCCGTCCTCATCGCGGTGGCAGTGTTCATGCTGCTCCCCTTCTTTCTCTCCGAGCTGCTGAAGAAGGTGATCCCTTCCTACACCCTGCGTACTCTGATCGAGGGCGTGGTCAGGGTATCCATCTTCCTCCTCTATGTCTGGTCCATCTCCAGGATGGAGGATATCCGGAGGGTCTTCATGTACCATGGAGCGGAGCATAAGACCATCAACTGCCTTGAGAAAGGGGATCCCCTCACCCCGGAAAATGTGAAGAAGCACTCCTGCCTGCACAAAAGATGCGGAACCAGCTTCCTGTTGATCGTCATGATCATCAGTATCCTGGTCTTCCTCTTCATCCGGGTGGATACCTTCTGGCTGAGATTTGTCTGCCGGCTCCTGCTGATCCCTGTGGTGGCGGGAATATCCTTTGAGTTTCTCCGTTTTGCCGGCCGCAGCGACAACAGGATCATCAATGCTCTCAGCCGGCCGGGACTCTGTCTTCAGTACCTGACCACCAGGGAGCCGGACCTTGATATGATCGAGGTGGCCATCGCCTCCGTGGACAGCATCTTTGACTGGAGGGCTTACCAGGAAGCCATGCGGAACGGGGAGATCGAAAACTGATGAGAAGGGATGAAGCAAGGAAAATGATCTCCGACCGTCTCCAAAGGGCGGGGATCGAGGCTTATGAAGCGGAGACCTGGATCTTTATGGACTGGATCCTGTCTGTCCCGCGTGCTGATTTTTATGCCGATCCGGGGAAAGACATCCCCCCGGACCGGATCCCTCTGCTTGAGGAAAAACTCTCATTACGGGAGGACAGATATCCCCTGCAGTATCTGATGGGGACCTGTGATTTCATGGGATTTTCTTTCCATGTGGATGAGAATGTCCTGATCCCCAGACAGGATACGGAATGTCTGGTGGAAGAGACCATCCGGCTGCTTGAGGAGAAGAGAAGGTTCCGGGAAGACACGGAAACGGAGATCAGGGTACTTGACCTTTGCACCGGCAGCGGATGTATCGGCATCAGTATCCGCCTGCTGTGTCCCCGGACCCGGGTAGTGCTGGCCGATCTGTCTTCCGGCGCTCTGGAGGTCGCGGCCCGCAATGCAAGGGAACTGGGGGCGGAAGTCACCCCTGTTTCCGGGGACCTCTTCCGGGCCCTTGATCATCTCGCCCCGGAAGAAAGACGCTTTGACCTTATCGTATCCAATCCTCCCTATATTCCCACCGGGGAGATCTCCCTACTCATGCCTGAGGTGAGGGACCATGAACCCGGGATGGCCCTGGACGGGTCACCGGACGGTCTGGATTTCTACCGCAGGATCATCCGGGAGGCTCCGGACTATCTTGAGGAAGGAGGGATCCTGATCTTCGAGACAGGGTCCGAACAGGCCAAAGATGTGGAGAATCTTCTGACAGCCCGGGGATTCAGGGATATTCGTACCGGGAAAGACCTGGCGGGTCTTGACAGGATGATCTGCGGAAGATTATCATAGAACCAATCTTTATAAAAAATCATGGAGGACGAAGATGTTTGATCAGCTGGAAGATCTGGTGAGACGCCTCGAGGAGGTTATGTCCGAACTCAGCGAGCCCGACGTGGTCAATGACCAGGCAAGATTCCGGGCCCTGATGAAAGAACAGAACGATCTCACTCCGATCGTGGAAAAATATAAAGAATATACTGCAGCCAGGCAGACCATAGACGACAGCCTGGAGATGCTGGAGATAGAGAATGACGAAGAGATGAGGGAGATGCTCAAAGAGGAACTCTCCGCCGCGAAAGCCGATATGGCTTCCTGCGAGGAGGAACTGAAGATCCTCCTTCTGCCCAAGGACCCCAACGATGACAAGAACGTGATCGTGGAGATCAGGGCCGGAGCCGGAGGAGATGAGGCCGCCCTCTTTGCCGCTGAGATCTACCGCATGTATAAAAACTATGCGGAATCCAAACGGTGGAAGACCGAATTTATCGATGTCAATGAGAACGGTCTGGGGGGATTTAAGGAAGTCTCTTTTATGATCAACGGGCAGAGCGCCTACTCAAGACTAAAATATGAGAGCGGCGTCCACCGTGTACAGCGTATACCCACAACAGAATCCGGCGGACGTATCCATACCTCCACCATCACGGTGGCCATCATGCCCGAGGCGGAGGAAGTGGACGTGCAGATCGATATGAATGATTGCCGATTTGATGTATTCAGAGCTTCAGGCAACGGGGGCCAGTGTGTAAATACCACGGACTCCGCGGTGCGCCTGACCCACATCCCCACAGGGATCGTCATCTCCTGTCAGGATGAGAAATCACAGTTAAAAAATAAAGACAAGGCCCTGAAGGTGCTCCGGGCCCGCCTCTATGAACTGGAGCAGGCCAAAGCCCACGACGCGGAAGCGGAGCTCAGGACGAGTCAGATCGGTACAGGGGACAGGGCGGAGAAGATCCGCACCTACAATTTCCCCCAGAGCCGTGTGACTGATCACAGGATCAAACTGACCCTGCACCGACTGGAAAATATACTGAACGGAGACCTGGATGAGGTGATCGACAGCCTCATCGCGGCGGACCAGGCCGCGAAGCTGTCCAAGCTCCAGGAGATGGGAGGATGAGATGAAACCCTGGGAACAGAATATCCGGAAAGTAGTGCCCTATGTACCCGGTGAGCAGCCGAAAAAGGAGAAGATGATCAAACTGAATACCAACGAGAATCCTTATCCGCCTTCTCCAAAGGTCAGGGAGGCACTGAATGATCCCGGCCTGTTCTCCAGGATGAGGCTCTACCCCGATCCTGCCGCCTCCATGCTGGTGGAAGCCATCGCTGCCTACAAGGGTCTGTCCAAAGACAGGGTTTTTGTGGGGGTCGGATCCGACGACGTGCTGGCCATGGCCTTCCTCACCTTTTTTAACAGTGAAAAACCCATATATTTTCCGGACATCACCTATTCTTTCTACGATGTCTGGGCGGACCTTTTCCGGATTCCCTATGAGAAGAAAGCCCTGGATGAGGATCTGCGCATCTGCCCTGTGGACTACTACGGGGAGAACGGGGGAGTGATCTTCCCCAATCCCAACGCACCCACCGGCACCCTTCTTCCTTTGGAGCAGGTCAGGGATATCCTTGATCACAATCAGGACGTGGTGGTGATCGTGGATGAAGCATACATTGATTTCGGAGGCAGTTCCGCCCTGGAGCTGCTGGAAGAGTACGGGAACCTCCTGGTGGTCCAGACCTTTTCCAAGTCCCGGTCCATGGCCGGGATGCGCATCGGTTATGCCATGGGTTCAGAGGACCTGATCCGGGCTCTGAACGATGTGAAATATTCTTTTAACTCCTATACGATGGACCTTCCCTCCATCCTTTGGGGGACCGCTTCCGTGGAGGATGAGGAGTATTTCCGCGAAACCCTGGACAGGATCGTGGAGACCAGGGAATGGTTCCAGAAAGAGATGCGGAAGCTGGGCTTCCGTTTTCAGGATTCCATGGCCAACTTTGTTTTTGTCACCCATGAATCCGTTCCTGCCGGGGAGATCTTTGCCGCGGCCAGGAAGGAGGATATCTACCTCCGCTATTTTAAGAAACCCCGCATAGACAACTATCTTAGGATAACCATCGGTACCAGGGAGGAGATGGAAACATTTCTTGCCTTCCTACAAAAATTTCTGGGAGAACATGCTTCCTGCTGAAAAGAGGAACGCAGCTCCCGGCTGATATACCCACAAGAGATATACCATAGATGAAACAGGCAGGTGAGTACGATGAAGAAGATATTATTTGCTGCATCCGAATGTGTTCCCTTTATCAAAACCGGTGGGCTGGCCGACGTGGTCGGTGCCCTTCCCAAGGAGTTCAGCCGGTCCGAGTGGGATGTCCGGGTAATTCTGCCCAATTATGAAGCCATCCCGGAGAAATTCAGGAACAATTTCCGCTACATCACTCATTTTTATATGGGGACCGGCCCCTATGTGCCCAGTGCCCATGTGGGGATCATGGAATATGAGTATCAGGGGATCACTTATTATTTCATTGACAATCTGGACTATTTCCACGGGGATAAACCCTATTCGGACACCAGGACCGACATTGAAAAGTTTATCTTTTTCAGCAAGGCTGCCCTGGCTGTCCTTCCGGTCATCGATTTCAAACCGGATATCATCCACTGCCATGACTGGCAGACCGGCTTTATCCCGGTTTACCTGAAAAATGAATTTGACGCCAACCCCTTCTTCTGGAATATCAAAACGGTGATGACCATCCACAATCTCCGTTTCCAGGGAGTCTGGGATATCGATACGGTGATGGGGATCTCCGGCCTGCCGGGCTATCTTTTTACTCCGGACAAGCTGGAGTACAAACGGGATGCCAACATGCTCAAGGGCGGGATCGTCTACGCGGACTACATCACCACCGTAAGCAATACCTACGCGGAAGAGATCCAGACTGAGTACTACGGGGAAGGGCTGGACGGGCTGCTGTCCGCCAGAAAGCAGAACCTTTTCGGCATCGTGAACGGGATCGACAATACCATCTATGATCCGAAGACGGACGAGATGATCTATAAAAACTATTCGCTGAAAACCTACAAAAAGGGTAAGGCGGCCAACAAAACAGCCCTCCAGAAGGAACTGGGCCTGAAGGTGGATCCGGACAAATATATGATCGGGCTTATCTCCAGGCTGACGGACCAGAAGGGCCTAGATCTGGTCCGGTACGTCATGGACCGCATCGTTGACGGCAACACCCAGCTTGTGGTGGTGGGAACAGGTGAGGAGAGGTATGAGGATATGTTCCGCTATTACGCCTCCCGTTTCCCTGACCAGGTATCGGCCAATATCCTGTATTCCGATTCCCTGGCCCACAGACTCTACGCGGCGGCGGATGCCTTTTTGGTGCCCTCGCTTTTCGAACCCTGCGGCCTGACGCAGATCATTTCCTTCCGTTACGGGACGGTGCCGATCGTGCGTGAGACAGGAGGCCTCAAGGACACCGTTGTTCCCATCAATGAATTCGAGGGGACGGGAGATGGTTTCTCCTTCCGCAACTACAACGGTGAAGAACTGATCAACACCATCAACTACAGCAGATATATCTTCTTTGACCAGCCCCAGCACTGGGCGGAGCTTGTCCGTCACGGCATGAAGAAGGACCTTTCCTGGAGTGTGTCCAAGAAGAAATACGAAGAATTATATAATGCTCTGATCGAAAGATAAACAGGGGATGTGCGGAATCCTGTTCCATGACATGGGCAGGATTCCTTTTGCGTGCCCGCCTTTCCTTCAGTCCGGTTTGGAGGTTTCTCATGAAGAAAAATCCTTCACCTGAGAATACGGATAAGAAAAACAGGAATAACAACAGTAAAAGTAAGAAAACAGACAGCAAAAAAACGGACACTGACAATACAGAAAGAAAGAATAATAAGAAAAAGACCGGAAAGAAACCGGGGCTCTTCCCCCTGGGTATCCGTGATTTCTGGAAGAGCAGGAGCGGGAGAAATTTCCTCCTGGTCATGGAAGCATTTCTGGCGGCGGGCTTCTTCGCCCAGCCCCACCTTTATTACAACGGGAATGTCACCAGTATTCCGGGGCGTTTTTACGCGGATTCCCTGAGTATCTGCGGAGGCCTTTTTGCCATCCTGGTCTTCCTGACGGTAAAACGGGTGGAATTCAAGGAGAAGACCAACCTGATCCTCACCAGGATCCTGGGTTTTGTCATGCCCCTTTTCGCCTTTCTCTGGCTGGAGTTTTACAACAACGCCCAGTTCTGGGTCCCGGTCTTCAAGATCCCCGTGGGGTATCTGGCTCTGGATCTGGCTTTATATTATGCCGTCTACCTTGTTCTTCTGCTGATTTTCAACGGGGTGAGGAACGCGTCCATCGCCATGACCATCCTCACTGCCACTTTCGGGTTCATCAATTATGAACTGACGGTCTGGCGTAGTATGTCCTTTATCGCATCGGACATCTATTCCGTCGGGACAGCCTTGTCCGTGGCCAACACCTACCAGCTCCAGATGGATGTGGATTCCGCGGAATTCCTTATGCTGGCCCTGGTCATGGTGGCTGCCCTGCTCAAACTGAGGCCCCTTCCCCTGCTGAAGAAAAAGTGGTTCAGGCTGGTCCATCTGGGCCTTTGCGTCGCGGTCTGGGCCGTCGTATGCCATGTCTATGTCTACTCCCCCTTCCTCTCGGATATCGGGGTGGATTTCCGGGTCTACCGCCCCCAGTATAAGTATCGTTTCTACGGGACCCTCCTCACCACGATCCGGACCTTCGGCTATCTCCATGTAAGTGAGCCCGAAGGATATTCCACCGAAGCGGTGGAGGGGATCATCCGCCGATCTGAGGCGGAGGAAGCAGAGGATCCGGGATCGCAGGATCAGGCCGGAGAAAAAGAGAATACTGCGGACAGATTCAAGGATCAAAAACCCAATATCATCGTGATCATGAATGAGTCCTTCGCGGACCTGAAGACCCTGGGCAAGCTGAAAGTGACCCGGGATTATATGCCCTATTTCCGGAAACTGAAAAACACCATAAGGGGTTATACCTACTCCTCGGTCTTCGGGGGCAATACGGCAAACTCCGAGTTTGAATTTCTCACGGGAAATACCCTGGCCTTCCTGCCGGATAACTCCGTCCCTTACCAGCTGTTTTTGCGGAGTGAGACCGCGGGGCTTACCTACATGCTCAAGGACCAGGGATACTCGCCGGCCTACGCCCTTCATCCCTACTACAACACCGGCTACAGCAGGTATAAGATCTACCCCCTGATGGGCTTTGACCACTTTTATACTTCGGATGATTTTTCTGTTTTCACCGATACCGTGAATTATCATATCACCGACAAAGAGGACTACGTCAAACTGACCGAACTGTATGAGAAAAACAAAAAGAGCGGGTCACCCTTCTATATGTTCAATGTGACCATGCAGAACCACGGGAGCTATGACGGCAGTCTTTACGAGACGGGAAATGATGTGCAGATCGAAGGAAGCCTGAGCTATTACAGCCGGGTGGAGCAGTATCTGAACATGATGAAAATGTCCGACGATGCCCTCAAATACCTGGTGGAATATTTTGAGAAGGTGGAGGAACCTACCGTCATCCTCTTCTTCGGGGACCACCAGCCGGATCTGGATGAGGAATTCTACAATGCCCTGCTGGGCAAGGAGATCAGCGAGCTGGAGGGGGAAGAACTGGAGAGACTCTACCAGGTTCCTTTCCTGATCTGGGCCAACTATGACATACCGGATATGAAGGTGGAGAGGACCAGCAACAATTATCTGGCCACTTATCTGGCGGAGATATCCGGCATAGAGACCACAGGCTATCTCCGGTATCTGACCAGGCTCAGGAAGGAGATCCCGTGCATCAATGCCCTTGGTTACTGGGGGGATGACGGGAATTACTATGATCTTGAGGACAAGACTTCTCCCTATTACGCGAAACTGAAGGAATACCGCTTCCTGGAGTACAACAATATTTTCGCGAAAGAAGAACAGATCGGTTCATTCTTCTGGATAAAAAGCAGGAAGGAATAACCGATGATTACCATGCGGAGTCAATTTTTTTCATAGTAGAAAGAAAAACCTTGTGGTATAATCGGGATAGATAATTAGGTACAGTATGCCATAATATCCATATATGTGTATCTGACTGTATTACCGTTTACCCGGCCGCATCCCGGGGACAGGACCGGACATACATTTCCGGTATGCCGGCGGCAGACCTGCTGTCTGCCGGCACAGATGACCAGAATAAGAAAGGGAGCAGTGATTATGGACATTAAAGAATTATTACCAAAAGATACCGAAGGGAGACTTCGTATAATTCAGGAGACAGTTCCCGGACGACAGATTACTCTTGCACATGTAATTACCAGTCCCAAGCCCATCGTATATCGTAAGCTTGGTCTTAATCCGGATATTGACTTTGAGCGTTCCGCCATCGGCATCATCACGGTTACCCCCAGTGAATCTGCTGTCATCGGCGCGGATATCGCCATCAAGAGCGGTGATGTTTATCTTGGTTTCGTGGATCGTTTCAGCGGCACCCTCATCCTGACCGGCCGTATCTCGGCAGTCGAGTCCGCCGTAAAGGCCGTGATCCATTATTTCCAGACGGATTTAGGTTATGCTACCTGTCCGGTTACGAAGAAGTAAGGTGATTATTTATGCGTACAATTATGTTTGTAGGTCGCAGTGAAGCAGGAAAGACTACGATCATGCAGGCGATGAGAGGTGAGAACATCACCTATCATAAGACTCAGTACATCAGCCATGAGGACGTGGTCATCGATACTCCGGGTGAGTATGCGGAGACCAAGGAGCTCTCCAGAGCTCTGGCCATTCATGGCGCGGACGCGGATGTCATCGGGCTGCTGTGCAGCGCCACAGAACCCTATTCTCTGTATCCCCCGCATCTGGTTCCCACCAGCAACAGGGATATCATCGGCATCGTAACGAAGATCGACCACTGGGCTGCCGAACCTGAACTGGCAGCGCACTGGCTTCGTCTTGCCGGGTGCAAGAAGATCTTCTACACCAGTTCCTATACGGGAGAAGGGATCCAGGACATTCTGGATTATCTGGATACTCCGGTCAATAAGATGACCTGGGAAGAGGCTAAAGCGGTCTATGATGAGATGAGTTACGGACCGGGAGAGAGCGAGAAGAAACTCCCGCGCGTATAAGAGATCTGAATTTTTAAAAGGCAGGACTTTGCTCCCATAGAGGTTTACTATGGGGACAAAGCCCTGCCTTCTGTTATGAAAAACCGTAGAAGGGAGAGGACAGGAGCGGTATGGCAGCGATCAGCAACGACTGGGCAGAAGCCCTGAAAGGAGAATACTCCAAACCCTATTACAGGGAATTATACAAAACAGTGTTGAAGGAATACAGGCAGAGGCAGGTTTTTCCTCCCTCGGGAGACATCTTCAATGCCTTTCATCTGACGCCTCTCCACGAGGTGAAGGTGGTCATCCTGGGACAGGATCCCTACCATAATTACGGCCAGGCCCACGGCCTGTGCTTTTCCGTAAAACCGGATGTGGAGATCCCCCCTTCCCTTCTCAATATCTACAGGGAGCTGCACGATGATCTGGGATGCTATATCCCGGATAACGGATACCTGGTCAAATGGGCAAAGCAGGGCGTCCTGCTCCTGAATACGGTACTGACGGTGAGAGCCCACGAGGCCAATTCCCACCGCGGGATCGGCTGGGAAGAATTCACGGATGCGGCGATCCGCGTCCTCAATGCCCAGGACCGGCCCATCGTTTTCCTCCTGTGGGGACGGCCGGCCCAAAATAAGAAACCTATGCTGGATAACCCCAGGCATCTGATCCTGGAGGCTCCCCACCCGAGCCCCCTGTCCGCCTACCGGGGATTTTTCGGCTGCAGGCATTTCAGCCAGGCAAATGAATTCCTGGTCTTTCATGAGATGGAACCCATAGACTGGCAGATAGAAAACAAAAATTCCGCAAGGCCCTAGGGCTTTGCGGAATAAACTTTTATATAGCCTCCGTCCGATGCCGCACCGTCGTAGTAGATACTGTTGGTGGTCCGGGTGGAGGAAAACATATATTCCATCACGTCATCGATGGAAACGGTCTTATAGCGCTGGCCTCCGTCGTACCAGGTGCGGTCGATGGAATCACAGAGGAGGACCTTTCCGTTGGTGAAGGCACCGAGAAAGACCATGGTATGGTAGGAATTGGTCCACCGCCTGCTGCTCTTTCCGGTCTTCGCGCTCTTCTTTCTGACTTCGATGATGACCGGGTTGCCGGTCTTTAAGTGGCTCAGGATCTCTGCCCTGGCTTCCTTGTAGCTGTAAGAGGGTACATATTCATTATAGACCTTACCTTTGGTCAGAAGGGTGGATATCCCGTGCAGGGAGAGAGGCATCTGATATCTGATGGTGTGCACTTCATGCTCCCTTGACCAGTCATCTGCAGGGGCATATTTCTTCTCGATCCCGCTGATGATCTCGTTGGGCCTGATCCCTTCATAGGCCTCCTGGTAGGCTCCCAGCACCGTCGCCAGGGAACAGTGGGCACAGCCGTGCCAGGCAAGATATTTATCGTAGGAATCATAATTATGGGCATTCTGTTTAAAGAGGGTGTAGGTCCTCTTCGTGGATGGCCGCCCGGTGAGAAGAGTCAGTTCGCAGGAACGGCCGCTTTCCCCGCCGGAGAGTACATTTACGGAGAACTCGATGGACTGATCCTCCGCCTTGCCGGTGATGGTGGCACTGCCGTCCTTTACCGCCTTTATCCTGCCCCGGCGATCCACTCTGGCAACCGTGGGATCGCTGCTCTCCCAGGTCAGATCCGGAATGGCTCCCCTTCCTCCGACCCGCCGTGTTCTTATCTTGGGCCGGTAGGAATCCCCCGGTCTCATCAGGTAGGTGGTCTCCTCACAGGAGAGGATCAGCTGGCCTTTATCTTCGGCCGGTCTGTTTTCCGTATCCCCCTTTTCCGCTTCCTGTTTCGTCCTGTTTCCCCCGTATACATCCACGGAAGTATAGTATATGCTGCCGTTTCTCAACCGGCAGCTGATCCTGGCTGTCCCGGGATTTTTTGCCTGCAGAAGCCCCTTCCGGCTGATGGAGGCGATGTGAGGATCCGAGCTGGTCCAGCGGATATGGTAGACATCTTTTCCGTTGAAGAGGGTGAGAAGCTGCTTTTCTCCGGTGCTGAGACAAGGATCGTGAGGCAGGATCCCCTTCACCACCACACTGCTTTTTTCCGCTATTCCCCCTGCAATGGAGGATACCGAAGTGATCCCCGGATATCTGCCGTGAATATATCCCTTCTGGCTTGTGGCCACGAAGGGGGCATCACTGATGGACAGGACATTTCCCTTCCCTATACAGTTGTCCAGAAAAGCGGATTCGTCCTTGCGGATGATGTGCAGCCTGTCCTCTGCCCGGACCGGTGCCGGACAAAGCGCCAGAAACAGGATGGAGAGGATGCAGGCCCCGAGAATGATCCCAACAGGTGTATTCTGTTTTTTCGGTTTTACTTCCGGAACTTCCGGTCTGAAACCTCTTTTCTCTGTCATGGCAGAACCTCCCTTCCTGACTGATAACAAAACCGAGCGGCGGCAGGACAGGCAGACATCCTTCCTGCCCTGTTTACCCCTATAAACTTGCCACGATTTTGCCGAAATGTAAATATGGAAAGTCTTAAGATTTTGTAACAGATATCCAAAAAAACAGCGCCATGAGGCGCTGTAGTTTTACGGGTCTTACTGAAATGTCCATCTTTCCGGCTGTACTGCCGCGGGGGCGGTCAGTCGGCGATAGAGATCCGGATATTTCTTTTTCTCAGGATGTCCAGTACCTCCTCCGGCGTGCCGGAATCAGTGCAGACAGTATCGATCTCGTCGAAAGTAGACTGGATCACTACCCCTTTCTGGCTGAACTTGCTGGAGTCGGCCAGAATGATCATGCGGTTTGCGGAATCGGCCATATAGTGCATGGTCTCCACACGCATCAGATCATCACAGGTAAATCCCACATCCGGGATGAACCCGTCGGTCCCCACAAAAAATTTATCCACATAGAATTCCTTGGCGCACTTGCGGACCAGAGGTCCCACCATGCCCTGATATTCCTTCTGATAATCCCCGCCCAGGAGAATGACCTTACGGATGGGAAGATCCTTGATCCTGATGGCAATGTATGCCGAGTTGGTTATGATCGTTACATCTTTTTTCAGCTTGGCCAGCTGTTCCGCCAGGAGAGAACAGGTGGAACCGGATTCCAGCATGACGGTCTCCCCGTTCTGAACCATCTCGGCAGCCTTGGTGGCAATCTCAAGCTTCGTATCATAGTTTACGGTAAGGCGGGTATTGATGTCATTGGCGTTCTTGATCAGTGCGTATCCGTGCTCTCTGGCCAGCAGACCTTCCTCTTCCAGCACATCGAGATCCTTACGGATGGTGACCTGGGAGACACCAAGTAATTCAGAGAGTCTGCTTACTTCTATCTTCTGATGCTGATTCACTAATTTTACTAATTTTGACTGTCGCTCTGTCATTTGAAATACCTCTTCCTTTCTAACATAAAGTATATCATATGAATTCGTCATCTGTAAACAAAAATATGTGGAAAAAACGAAAAAAAACCCTTCAGTATTGCTATAAAAACGAAAATGAGTTATAATATCATCAAATCGGCTCTTCCGGGGTACGGGAAGAGGATAAGGCCCTGCGGGGCCGGAGAATATCACAGAAAGCAGGAAGATGAGAGATGAGTCAGGCAAAAGTCGACAGACAGAAAGAATATAAGAAGAACCGCAAACAGATCATGGCCAAGGAGAAGAGGCAGAGGACCTTCGGGAAGGCGATCGCCTACCTGGTGGCCGTGGCGATCCTGGGAGGGCTGGGTTATTCCGTATACAACAAACTCACACCCCAGAAGGAAACGGACAGCAGTGCATATTATAACCTGATCCAGACGGACCAGTATGGCATACTGGATCCCCAGCTGCCGGAGTAAGCAAGGATGACCGCATCGAATCTCGGTGCGGTTTTTTGTTAGATATCTTTTTTGCACAAGATATGTTTGGAGAAAGGAAAAGACATGGCATTTACCCATCTGCACGTACATACGGAGTACAGCCTTCTTGACGGCTCCGGCAAGATCAAGGAACTTCTGCCCAGGGCGAAGGAACTGGGCATGGACAGCCTTGCCATCACGGACCACGGGGTCATGTACGGGGTGATCGATTTCTACAAGAAAGCCAGGGAAGCGGGGATAAAACCGATCCTGGGCTGCGAGATCTACGTTGCACCCGGCTCCCGGTTCGACCGTGAGGTCAGCAAAGGAGATGACAGATACCATCACCTGGTCCTGCTGGCGGAGAACAATGAGGGATATAAAAATCTGATGAAGATCGTGACCCGGGGATTCACGGAAGGCTACTATTACCGGCCCAGGGTGGATTACGAGATCCTGGAAAAATACCATGAAGGGATCATTGCCCTGTCCGCCTGTCTGGCAGGAGAGATCCCGGGAAAGCTCCTGAAAAATGATGAGGAGGGAGCCAGGGCTTCCGCCCTCCGCCTTCAGTCTATCTTCGGGGAGGGAAACTTCTTCCTGGAACTCCAGGATCACGGGATCAGGGAGCAGACCCTGGTGAACACCGGCCTGATCCGCATGTCCAAAGAAACGGGGATCCCCCTGGTGGCCACCAACGATGTCCACTATATCATGGCGGAGGATGATGTGCCCCACGACCTCCTTCTCTGTATCCAGACGGGGAAACTGGTCACGGATGAGGACAGGATGCGCTATGAGGGGGGACAGTACTACCTGAAGTCCGAGGAGGAGATGAGAAGGATCTTCCCCTATGCCCCCGAAGCCCTGGACAACACCCACAAGATCGCCGAACGCTGCAATGTGGAGATCGAATTCGGCAAACAGAAGGTCCCCAGATACGATGTGCCGGAGGGTTACGACGCGGAGTCCTACCTTAGAAGCCTGTGTATGGAAGGACTGAAAAAACGCTACGGGGACAATCCTTCGGCCCTGCTGACGGAGAGGATGGACTACGAGCTTTCCACCATACGGGACATGGGATACGTGGATTATTTCCTGATCGTGTGGGATTTCATCCACTTCGCCAAAAGCAGGGGGATCGCCGTCGGTCCCGGAAGAGGTTCCGCGGCAGGCAGCCTGGTGTCCTACTGCCTCGAGATCACCGACATTGATCCCATCCGTTACCAGCTGATCTTTGAACGTTTCCTGAATCCGGAGCGGGTATCCATGCCGGATATCGACGTGGATTTCTGCTATGAGAGAAGGCAGGAAGTCATCGATTACGTCTACGATAAATACGGAAAAGACAAGGTGGTGCAGATCATCACCTTCGGAACCATGGCCGCCAGGATGGCGGTGAGGGATGTGGGAAGGGTCCTGAACATCCCCTACAACCAGGTGGACCGGGTGGCCAAGATGATCCCCATGGAACTGGGGATCACCATCGAAAAAGCACTGAAGACCAACCCGGACCTCATCGCTGCCTACCGGTCCGACGAAGGGGTGAAAAACCTGATCGATATGTCCATGCGGCTGGAAGGGCTTCCGCGCCATACTTCCATCCACGCCGCCGGTGTGGTTATCGGATCGGAACCTCTTGACGAGTTCGTTCCCCTGTCCAGGGGAGCCGACAATGTGATCACCACCCAGTTCACCATGACCACCATAGAGGAGCTGGGTCTTCTGAAGATGGACTTCCTGGGTCTGCGTACCCTGACTGTCATCCAGGACGCAGTCCGCATGATCCGGAGAAAGGCCGGGGAAGACTTCGACATCGGAAACATTTCCTTTGACGATCCCAGGGTCTATGAGATGATCGGACAGGGAAAGACAGAGGGGGTATTCCAGCTGGAAAGTGCCGGGATGAAACAGTTTATGAAGGAACTGAAACCGGAGAATATCGAGGATATCATCGCAGGGATATCCCTCTACCGGCCGGGCCCCATGGATTTCATCCCCAGATATATCAAAGGAAAACAGAATAAAAACGCCATCACCTACTCCTGCCCGGAGCTGGAAGAGATCCTGTCCTCCACCTACGGCTGTATCGTTTACCAGGAGCAGGTTATGCAGATCGTCATGAAGCTGGCGGGATACACCCTGGGAAGGAGTGACCTGGTGAGAAGGGCCATGTCCAAGAAGAAGGGTGACGTCATGCAGAAGGAGAGGTCGAATTTCATCTACGGCAACGAGGAGGAGGGCGTGGAAGGCTGCATCAAAAGAGGCATACCGGAGAAGGTGGCCAGCCAGGTCTTTGATGAGATGATCGATTTCGCCAAATATGCCTTCAACAAATCCCACGCGGCGGCCTATGCCGTTGTCTCCTACCAGACCGCATGGCTGCGCTGCTACTATCCGGTGGAATTTATGGCGGCCCTGCTTACTTCCGTGCTGACCAACCCCAAGAAGATCACGGAATACATCAACACCTCACGGGGAATGGGGATCCGCATCCTGCCCCCGGATATCAATGAGGGAGAGGCCGGTTTCTCTGTCTCCGGGGACTCCATCCGCTACGGCCTGGCCGCCATCAAGAGTCTGGGCAAGGGTGTGATCCAATCCATGGTGGAAGAGAGGGAGAGGAAAGGCCCCTACAGGAATCTGAAGGATTTCATGCAGCGGCTGACCTCCAAGGAGGTCAACAAGCGGACCATAGAGAACCTGATCAAGGCCGGGGCCCTGGACAGCCTGGGAGCCACCAGAAAGCAGCTGATGGCTGTTTACAGCATGGTGCTGGACGATGTGAACCGGGAAAGAAAAGAGAGTATCTCCGGTCAGATGAATCTCTTTGACTTCTTTACGGAAGAACAGAAGAAAGAGTACGAGATGACCTACCCCGACATCGGGGAATATGAGGAGGCCAGGAAGCTGGCCTTCGAGAAGGAAGTCCTGGGAATCTATGTCAGCGGGCATCCCCTGGAGAGATATATGGGCTCCATGAAGAAAAATGTCACGGCAAGATCCCTGGATTTTGAGGCGGATGAGGAGTCCGGCAAAGCCCAGGTGGAGGACGGCAGGAACTATGTGATCGGCGGCCTGATCACCGATGTGACCGTCAAGCTGACCAAAAACAACCAGAACATGGCCTTCGTTACCCTGGAGGACCTCTTCGGGACGGTGGAAGTGATCGTTTTCCCGAGAGATTTCCAGAAATACCGGGACATCCTCACCCCGGATACGGGGATCTATGTCAGCGGCAGGGCTACCGTCTCCGAGGAGAGCGGCAAGCTGATCGCCGGCAGGATCATCCCCATGGATTCACTGACCATGGAGGTGTGGATCCAGACGTTAGATATCGGGGCGTTTAGGGATAAACAGGGGGAACTTTTTAATGTGGTCCGGAACAATCCGGGCAAGGACAGGATCCTTGTCTATTCCCGGAAGGAAAAAGCCCTGAAGAGGCTTCCGGAGTACCAGAATATCTCCGGAAATGAAGAGGTCATCCGGCTCCTGTCCGGTATCTTCGGGGAGAAAAATGTGGTCCTCCGCGACGCGGGGATCTCCTGGGACAATGTCCGCAGTTAGAATAAAATCATGATAAAATGAAAAAGCGTGCCGGCGGCACGCTTTTTTCTTATCTGTAATCAGTAATCTGTATTCTTATCACAGCGATTCTTATCACAGTATTTCTTATCACAGTGATCCATATCATAACCATATGAGAATGGCCGGATCAGGGGAATCAGTCAACGGTGATCAGGGAGAGATCGTAGATCCGGCATACTTCCTCAGGGCTGACATCCCAGGGGGCTGCAGCGAGCTTGCCCTGATTGGTCTGCATGGCAGCCATGAACTTCTCCTTATCCGCGGCTTTGATCTCGTAGGTTCCGATGAGATCCCGGATCTCGTCAGCGAATTCCTTCAGGTCTTTCATCCCCAGGAAGTCAAGGATCTTCTGTACTTCTTCAGGTTTGTGCAGGGAGCACATCTCCATATATGCAGCCAGGAAATAGCCGCAGGCTTTCCCGTGAGGAACCCCGAAATTGTAGGTGAGGTCATAGCTCATGCCGTGGGGCAGGCCCGTTGCCGTATGGGCGATGGCCATACCTGCCACGGTGGCATCAAACATCAGATGTTCGTAGTCCTCTTCCGTGAGGGGGGTTTCCTTGGCCAGGATCTCTCTGGTTTTGGCCCAGAGCATCAGACCATACTCCGAAGCCATCCTGTTGAAGAGGTTGGATTTTGTATTGAGATAACTCTCCACCAGATGAGCAAGGGCATCGACGGCGGTATTGACGATGAGGCTCCTTTTCGCCGAAGCGAGATATTTTCCGTCCACCAGGGCCAGAGCAGGAAAGATCTTATAAGGAATGCTCTTTTTGACCTGCATCTGGTAGTTGGTCAGAACAGACACCGGAGTCGCCTCGGACCCGGTACCGCAGGTGGTGGGGATGGAAGCTACAGGCAGGTGAGGAAGATCCAGAGACTGATAGAGGCAGGAACCGTCCTTGTCGGGGTTTGCCATGAGCAGGGCGATGGCCTTCGATGCGTCAAGAGGTGACCCTCCTCCGATGCCGATCACAAAATCACCCTGGAATGCCTTTCCCATTTCCGCCGCTTTAACGATGGTTTCCACGGAGGGGTTTTCCTCCACCTGATCAAAGATCTCATAGGGGATTCCCTCCCCGTCCAGTACGGCGATCACATCATCCAGAGAACCGTTGGCTCTGGCGGAATAACGGCCGGTGACGATCAGGGCTCTTTTCCCCAGGGCAGCCAGCTCTTTTCCGTGATTGATCACACAGTTTTTCTCGACGTAAATATCCGTTGGTACATAAAAACGCATGATGACTCCTCCTTTTTCTCACTTTTTTCCTTCTCTTTTCTGTTCGGACGTCTTCATCAGATTTGATTGAGACTCCCTCCTCTACAGGTGGGAGATTATTCACTTACATCAGGTGGAGTCTCAATCTTCATCTGATGAAGCCTGCGGCGCATCGCAGAGTTGCGCATAGGAAGATGTCTTCGACATCGCGCAACTCGCGCGGAATCGTCAAGACGATTCCGATTGATTATGGTCCGCTCACCGGACTTCATTTTTATCATACCATATATCCTCAGTCTCTACTAGCATATATATACGTATATATACCTCTCCTCCCGGATACTTTTTTTGTTTTATCCTGCCATGGTTTGTGTTATGATATCAGATGGAAGATAACTCCCTGGAGAAAGTGTGTATATAGGGGAGTTAGCACTCGATACTTGACTTGGCTAATAATATGTGATATCTATAATAGAAACGGATAAGGGTCCGTGAGGAAAAGGAGGATTATTATGAAGATTTTATCCCCATCTATTCTTAGC
>CAJGDH010000001.1 GCA_904502145.1 uncultured Eubacterium sp. | reverse complement strand
GTAAAGGGGGAAAGTATGATCAATGCAGGTATCTACGACGGAGATTTTCTTCTGGTCGAGGATACACCGGTGGCATACAACGGGGATATTGTCGTTGCTCTGATCGATGATTCCGTCACTGTGAAAACCTTTTATAAAGAATCGGATCATATCCGCCTGCAGCCGGAGAATGATTCCATGGATCCTATCCTGATCCCGCTGGATGTCCCCTTCTCCATCGTAGGCAAGGCGATCGGCCTCTTCCGCTCTTTCTTATAATCTGCTGATTTGTTATATATTTATTATCCTTTTATACCGAAATAACCAAAGGCCCCCGGCAACTGCCCTATCAGGAACAGCTTCGGGAGCCTATTTCTTTGTTTAAAATTTTGTTATCTACCTATTCAGGCAGGTTTAATTCAAGAAGACTGAACATCGGGATCGCTTTGATTCCAAGCTCCAGATCCACATCTCCTGCCCAGGTGAAACCGTTTCTTTCATAAAACCTGATGGCAGGATCATTGTCAGGCACCACATCTACCCGGATCGCCCGGTAGCCTTCTTTCTTTGCCTTTCTGATGCAGAAATTGATGACCTCCGTACCGATTCCCTGTCTGTACATATCCGAGTCTGTGGCCAGTGTATGCAGGACCAGATAGGTTCCCGGGGTAAGCGGCTTCTTCCAGTCTCCTTTTTCGTAAGCTCCATGGGGGTTGTCATTGAGGACGAAAGCACCAACCACCTTACCCTGATCAATGCACATGTACTGACTGCCTTCTTCTGTCATCAGCTTAACATATTTCAAAGAGGGGTAGATCTTATATCTCCATTTGGGATAATTAATATGTTCGTCAAGCCATTTGACGGTTTTGTCATAGAAATCCGTAACAGGCTGAATATCTGCTTCAGTACATTTTTTTATTTCCATAATCTCTTTATTTATCCTCATTATGATCTCTGAACATCATCATCATCTCGTTGGTAAGACTAAGATTGTTGGGCTGAAGAACGATATCCTCTCTCTTTACCCACTGGGCGTACCTCAGCTCATTTTCATCCATATGGATCTCGCTGTCTCCGTCCGCCTCACAGTAGAAGCCCATCAGAACATCCTGTGCCATGCCCCAGGGCTGGGATTTGTAGTAACGGATATTCTTTACTTTGATCCCGGTTTCTTCCATCACTTCCCGCCTGACTGTTTCTTCCACGGTTTCGCCGATCTCCGTAAAACCTGCGATCAGGGCATTGTGGGCATAACCTTCCCTGTATCTGGTGACAAGTATACTGTCCCCCTTGATCACACCCACGATCACAGCGGGATTAATGCGCGGATAGACTGTATTGCCGCATTTTCTGCAGTGGAGAGCCCGTTCATGTTTAACAGGCCGGAGCCGGCCTTTACATTTGCCGCAATAGCGGTTGTCTGAATACCATTTCCACAGATGGTAGCCGGTGAAAGCCGCATATACTTCCGGGCCGGAACACAGATCACGGACTTCCCTGATGTTGAGGAAGCGGAAGCCTTCTGTGTCGGAGGGCTGATTATCCAGAAGAAGAAAGAATCTCTGATTATCAAGGGAGAACAGATAGACCACATGTCTGGTCTTGAATTCTCCTCCCGCAGGAAATCTCATCCTCCCCTCTTCCACTGAAACCAGTATCCTTCCGTCATCATCAAATATCATCAGGAGATCTTCTTTTTCCATGGAACAGGAAACAAATTGGTTGTCAAGTTTGCTGGGGTATATATCCTGTATCATATCAACATCCTTCCATTCCGGACAAAGCCAAAAGTTATATATTACAGTTCCAGACGCATGGAAATGATCTCCTGCCACCCGGTATGGCGTGACCGGAAACCCAGGGGATTACGTCCGAATTCAATAAAACCTTCACTCAGATAAAGGCCGATGGCAGTCTCATTCTCAGCCACTACTTCCAGTTCTACCTGGGCATATCCGGCCTTTCTGGCACAGTCTATACAGGCTCTTGTAAGGGCACGCCCGATACCGAGTCCCCAGTATTTCCGGTCGATACTGACGCCGAGCTCCGCCCTGTGCCTGGTCTTAGCCCTGGGGCCGACACAGTCCACACCGGCGGTGCCGACCACCTCCCCGTCGAGGACAGCCAGTATCTCGATCTCATTTCTGCTGTCGGTTTTTTCCTGAAGATACCTGCCCTCCTGTTCCGGAGTAAAGTTGGTTTCATCAGGATAGGAAAGCAGATAGTCGGTCTGCTCATGGGTGAGAATAAAATTATCCAGGACAGCCTTACCGTCCCTTTCCGTTCCGTTTCGCAAAAGACAGTCCCTTCCGTCTTTAAGAGTAACGATTTCACAGTAGATCATGGTATATCTCCTATAGAATGCTCAGGGCAGCTGCCTCATGCGGAAATCGTCTCCACATAAAGCATCTGCCCGGATTCTCTTATATCTGAGTAATATGATGAAAAAAGAACCTGAAATCTTATCCCATAAGATCCTCTTTAGTGACCGGGATTCCGTCTTTCCAGATATGTTCAAGATCATAAAAATCTCGGTCCTCTTTTCCGAAGACATGGATTATTACATCCTTGTAGTCTAAAAGGATCCAGTTCGCGTTGCGGTATCCCTCGATGTTCTTAGGCTCAAAACCTGCTTTCCCGAGGGCTTCTTCCACACTGTCGGCCATAGCCTGTACCTGGTTCCTGTTCACACCGTTTGCAATGATGAAGTAATCACCAAGAGTCGAGATATTTCCGATATCCAGAACAGTGACCTCCTCAGCCTTCTTCTCTTCCAATGCTTTCAGAGCCAGTAGTGCCATTTTTTTTGCTTCGTCCATATTTGTCTCCTTTTATGATTGTGCCTCCCCTGAACGCAGGGATTTATAGTATTCATAGGTTTGATAAGTGATGGGATCTATGGTGATCTTTCTGCCGGAAAGATAGGCTACAGTATCCTTGAGGATGAGGTACAGACATTCATCCAGATCAACAAATGCGATCCGGCGTACCTCTTCAAGGTTGGGTGCCTGGTCCCGGTTAGGTTCCATGTAATCCGCGATATAGAGGATCTTGTCCAGCAGGCTCATACCGGGTTTTCCGGTAGTGTGCCAGGTGATGGCGGACAGGACCTCGGGATCATCGATCCCGTATTGATCCCTGGCCATACAGGCTCCAAGCTTGGCATGGAGCAGTTCGGGATTCTTCTCCTCGAACTCTGAGACGGGCAGACCGTTTTTTCTGCATCCGTTGATCTTCTCCTTTGGGGAAAGATACTTGGCGCAGTCATGGAGGAGTCCTGCCATCCTGGCCTTCTCCTGGTCGGCACCGTACCGCATGGCCAGACATGCAGCGGTATAGGTCACTCCCATCGTATGTTCAAATCGTTTGGCTTTGAGGGTCTTTCTCAGTTCCTCAATGATCTTTTCTCTTTTCATCTCATTCATACACATGGTTGTCATAGATGTAATCGATCACCTTCTTGGGAAGAAGATAACGGATACTCTCCCCGTTTTTGACTCTCTTGCGGATGTCATTGGAGGCGATCTCCATGATCGGTGTGTACAGTTTTTCGATCACCGCATCATATTTGCTTTGTATGTACTCGATCTGGCTGTCCAGAGCGGAAGCCGTTGCCATTCCCCTTGCCGCAACCACGATGGTCGCCATGGAGAATATCTCCTCTACCCTGTACCAGGACTCGATATGGTATAAAGAATCCGCTCCCATGATGAAATAGTATTCACATCCGGGATGCTTTGCCGTCAGGTCGAGAAGGGTTTCGTAGGTATAGGTAACACCGTCCCTGTTGATCTCTTCCAGAGACAGCTGAAAATGTTCATTGTCTTCTATGGCAAGACTGATCATGGCAAGACGCTGTTCCTGGGTAACATTTTTGGGCATTTCCTTATAGTAGGTATTCTTGGTGGGCATGATCAGTATACGGTCAAGGCCAAACTGATGAAATGCCCTGTCCGCCAGGAGAAGATGCCCATGATGGATAGGATTGAATGTTCCTCCGAGGATACCGATCTTTCTAATCTCAGCCATGCTTTTTGTCCTTTCCCGGGAGTTCATATTTGCTGTTCTCCCTGGCCTGTTTAAATAATACGAATTTCTTGCCGATCACGTCTACCACCTCGGACCTGGTCCGCTGGGCGACGATCTCTGCGATCTCTCTGGGATCATCAAAACAATTTTTCAGTATGGCCACCTTCACCAGCTCTCTTTTGTCGATGGCTTCCCGGATGGAAGCGATGACTTCCGGAGTGATGGATGCCTTTCCCACATGAGCGATGGGTGCCATGGTGGAGGCAAGGCCACGTAAATATGCTCTTTGTTTACTTGTCATAATCTATCCTTTCTGTTTCCGGTCTGTTGAACATCAGGTCTGTAGTCCGGACAGGTAGAAACGGTCAACGGTAATAATCGAATTCGTGATAGAAGACCCTCACCGTATCTTCCTCCTCAATACCAAGCTCTTCAAGACGTTCAAGAACACCGTTTTCCTTCATAAAATTCTGGAAGAAAGCAAATCCTTTCTCGGATTCCAGATTGGTGTATCCGAGCATCCGTTCTACCTTGGGACCTTCCACGGAGAAGACATGGTCTTCCACCTTGGTAACGATAATGCTCTCTCCGGGTTCTTCCCATCTGTCCTGAGGGAAATACTCCTGGACGAATTCCGTGGGTTCCTCCGGAAGATCTTTCAGGATGGAATGGACATGCCACAGAAGATCCTTCACTCCTTCACCGGTAACCGCTGAGATGGGGAAGATCCTGAATCCGGTATCCTTAAGCTCCTCCTCCATCATTTCCATAAGGACTTCCCTGTCTTCGGGAGGCAGGACATCCATCTTGTTGGCGGCGATGACCTGGGGACGTTTCAGCAGATCCATATTGTAGGATTCCAGCTCTTTATTGATGGCCCTGATGTCTTCAACCGGGTCCCTTCCTTCCACGGAAGCAGCATCCACCAGGTGGATGAATACCTTTGTTCTCTCTATATGACGGAGAAACTGATAACCCAGGCCGGCACCTTCTGAAGCACCTTCGATGATGCCCGGGATGTCCGCGATCACAAAGCCTGCGCCGTCCGCCAGATCCACCACCCCGAGATTGGGATTCAGAGTGGTAAAATGATAGTTGGCGATCTTAGGCTTGGCATTGGTGACCCTGGACAGGAAAGTGGATTTACCCACATTTGGAAAGCCGATGAGACCCACGTCGGCGATGACCTTAAGTTCGAGATCCACCCAGAGTTCTTTGGCATCCTGACCGGGCTGGGCGTATTTCGGCGCCTGCATGGTTGCGGTGGCATAATGCTGGTTGCCTTTGCCGCCTCTTCCACCCTTAAGGAGGACCACGGGCTCAGTGCGGTTTGACATATCCAGGATGACTTTCCCGCTGTCGGCGTCCTTGATGACTGTTCCGGCGGGAACCTTCAGTATCCTGTCCTCCCCGTCAGCACCGGTACAGTGCCGTTTGCCGCCGGGCTGTCCGTCCCCCGCACTGTATTTTCTTTTATGGCGATAGTCCACCAGAGTATTGAGACCGGGGTCTATCACAAAGATGAGGTCCCCTCCTCTTCCGCCGTCTCCTCCGTCGGGACCGCCGTCCGGGACATATTTCTCCCTGCGGAAACTGACATGTCCGTCGCCCCCTTTTCCGGAGCGTATTAAAATGCGGGCTCGATCTGCAAACATGGACTTTCCTCCTTCTTCTTATACTAATAATATATCAAATGTACACCGATTCGTAAATCAGGAATCATTTTTTCTCTTTTAATTCCGTTCTTGTTTGGAAAAAGAAAAGGCGGTTTCCATCATAGAAACCGCCATCTGTGCAAGATAAGCTTATGCTACCGGATATACAGAGCACTGTTTTTTATCTCTGCCTTTTCTCTCAAAACGTACAACGCCATCGACCAGGGCAAATAATGTATCGTCTTTACCACGACCAACGTTATTGCCGGGATGAATCTTTGTACCACGCTGTCTGTAAAGAATATTACCAGCTTTGACAAACTGTCCGTCTGCTCTTTTCGCACCAAGTCTCTTGGACTCAGAATCACGGCCGTTCTTTGTGGAACCAACACCTTTTTTATGTGCGAAGAACTGAAGGTTCATTTTAATCATCGTCGTTACACCTCCTCTGTGTTAACGTTTAACCAGTCACCATACTGGGCAGCGACCGACATGATCCCAAGTTCATAGGATTTCAGGAGAAGATTGGCTTCCTCACCGGGTTCATCGGGGAACACCAGGGACATAAAGCCGATACTTTCATGCTGATCAAAGACAAAATGATCATCCGTGAGATGGTCCAGACTGTTCACGAGGTTGATCGTGAGTACAGATACGGCACAACACACAAGATCATATCCGTCTTCAACACTGCCGGCATGGCCGGATACCTGAACCGAACGAAACGTTTTCGTCTCAGGTCTTTTAACGATTGTAATCTCAATCATAGATCTCTACCAGTCTTGTTTAGCACAAATACGCTTATGCTGTTCTGACATAAACCAGATTAAGCATTGATCTTTTCGATCTTAACCTTTGTAAAAGGCTGTCTGTGACCCTGCTTTTTATGGTATCCGGTCTTATTTTTGTACTTGTATACGATAATCTTCTTTGCCTTACCGTCTTCAAGTACGGTAGCGTCCACTGTAGCTCCAGCTACTAAAGGATCACCGACCTTAACCTCGTCACCGCTTACAACTAAAACCTGGTCAAATGTATAAGCAGAACCAGCCTCAGCGCCAAGTTTCTCAACTTTGATCACATCGCCTTCGCTCACTTTATACTGTTTACCACCTGTTGCAATAATAGCGTACATAATGGCACCTCCTAATAATTACTCGCCGATATTGGTGTCCCTCGGGATCTTATACCAAATAATCGTGCGGCATACGCGTAATATTCTATCATCCAGGAGAAGACTTGTCAATGAATTTTTAAAAATAAACCTATAAATTGGACTACTCAGAAAACAGCCCTCAATGAGCCAGTGCCTTCATCTCTCTGGCGTTGTCCAGAACCTTCTCCGTGATCTTTGCCCCGCCCAGCATTCTTGCCAGTTCCCTCACAGATTCCTCTTCATCCAGCAGACGTATACTGCTGATGGTGGTCTGACGGTCGCTGCTCTTCTCGATGAGAAAATGTGCGTCGGCCATGGCGGCGATCTGCGGAAGGTGGGTAATGGCGATCACCTGACGCCCGGATGCGATGAGATGGAGCCGTTCAGAAACCTTCTGTGCGGTTCTCCCGCTGATCCCGGCATCGATCTCATCAAAGATCTGTGTCTCCACCTGGTCCTCATCTGCCAGGATCGATTTGATGGCAAGCATGATCCTGGACAATTCACCCCCGGAAGCGATCTGGTTGAGCGGACCCATGGGTAATCCCGGATTGGTGGAGATCATGAAACAGACATTATCCTGGCCGTCCGGACCCGGTTCATCTTTTGGGGAAAGGTCGATGCCGAATTCCACCTCGGTAAAATTAAGGTCCAGAAGAGCTTTTTTGATCTGATCTGCCAGGGGCAGGGAAGCCTGCTGACGGATCCGAGTCAGCCTCCGGCACTCTTCTGTCAGCTGTTTATAAAGACCTTCACGGTGTCTTTTCATGTCTGTGATGTATTCTTCATAATTACTGAGTTTATCTAGCTTCTCCTTGGAGTCTGCAAGATACCTGAAGATCTGCTCCAGAGAACCTCCGTACTTTGCTTTCAGATGATTGATCTGATTCAGTCTGTCCTCAATCTCATGAAATGTCTGTTCATCAAATTCCATGGAACGCATATAGGCAGACAGGTCACGGTTAAAATCTCCAAGAAGAGCGTCGATGGCACCGATCTGTTCGGTCAGTGCCTGCAGGTCACTGTCATAGGATGAGGCCTGCTCCAGGTCACGGAAGGCATAGCCCACTGCAGCAGAGGCATTGAAATTGCCCTCACTGGTCTGATCGTAGGCTGAACCGCACAAAGTCAGGATATCCCTGGAATGACTGATCTTCAGATACTGGTCTTCCAGTTCTTCATCTTCATGGGGAAGAAGCTTTGCCTCTTCGATTTCCCGGATCTCATATTGGAGGAATTCCAGTTCCCGCAGACGCTGGTCCTCCTCGATCTCCTCTTTGGCCAGCTCGGCATCAAGATCCTTACAGGCATGGTAGAGACCGGATATCTTCTCCTTTAATTCAGCCGATTCCTGTCCGGAATAACGATCCAGGAGGAGCAGATGGTTTGCCGGCTTTAAAAGGAGCTGATTCTCATGCTGACCGCTCAGGTCAAGCAGAAGGGGGGCAAGCTCTTTGAGCCTGGAGACTGTAATGGTACAGTCATTGATCTTGTTGATGATCCGCTGGCTGGTGATCCTTCGGGAAAGAATGATCTCCCCGTCTTCAAAGGGTATCTCAAACTCGGCCATCTTCTCTTTGACCGCCTGGCTCTCCGTGTGAAAAACCAGCTCAATAAGCGCGCTGTCGCACCCCTGACGGATCATATCCTTGGGGATCTTTCCGCCCAGGGCAGACTGGATGGATCCGATGAGAATGGATTTACCTGCCCCGGTTTCTCCTGTCAGTATATTCAGATGATCGTAAAAATCAACATCTGCTTCCTCGATCAGTGCAAGATTTTTTACATGAAGATTGATTAACATCGATCCCTCCTGATTAAAGAATGATCTCCCGTATCTGCAGGATCACTTCATCCATCATCTCCTGGTCTTTGATGACGCACATGATGGTGTCGTCACCGGCTATACATCCGATGATCCCGTTGACTGATATGGAATCAAGAGCAGCACCGCAGGCCATGGCCATTCCAGAAACGGTCTTGATCACCAGGATATTCTGGGAACTGTCCATGGAGAGGATCCCCTCGGACAGGACTCTCCTGTATTTGTCGGAAACATGGGGATTGCCCATGATCATGGGTGCATATCTCTGCCGTTTGTCCGGTCCGCTGATCTTGGTCAGCTTAAGTTCCCGGATGTCGCGGGAAATGGTCCCCTGTGTGGTGGGGTAGCCTGCTTCTGCAAGCATACGGGCGAGCTCTTCCTGTGTCTCAATATGGTTCTTCTTGATCAGCTCCAAAATGAGCGCCTGTCTTCTTCTTTTCATAGTCCTTCTCCATCAGCGCAGTTTCTCTTTTAATATTTTGGCAAAGCTTACTTTTCTTGTTTTGATAAAGGGAGTGACCTCACCGGCCTTACAGACTCTTATCTCATCTCCGGCAAGGATATTGCTGCCTCTTTTCCCGTCGTACAGGATCACCGCATCGATCTTTTTTCCTCCGGCGGATTTGGGACGGATACGGATAGTTACCACATCCTCCTTGGCCAGGACAACACTTCTGGTAGTCAGTGAATGGGGACAGATCGGGGTAAGGACAAAATTTTTGCAGGTAGGATTGAGGATCGGTCCTCCGGCGGACAGATTGTATGCGGTGGAACCGGTGGGAGTACAAAGGATGATCCCGTCCGCGGAATAACTTTCGATCTCTGTCTCATTGATGGTGACATCGAGGCCGATCACATTGCTGTAGCCGCTTTTACTGATCACGATATCATTGAGAGCCATGAAGGCTTCCAGCTGCTGCCCGTCCCTGATCAGTTCGCAGAAAAGCATGGTTCTGTTCTCAATCTGATAATCATCCTCCAGGAGGTGCTGGAGGGTCTCGTTGACATCATTGATGGTCACCTCGGCAAGGAAACCCAATGTACCCATGTTGATGCCGAGAAGGGGAATATTGCGTCCGATGACCTTTGTGGCGGCGTTGAGGATGGTACCGTCTCCACCGATCACCAGAATGCATTCTGTACCCTCGGGAACATCAAGAGGCTTTCGTCTGTCCTTTGAATATTCCAGGCAGCAATGGCAGACCGCTCCTCTCTCCTCGAGATAACGACGGACCTGGTCCGTGATGACCTGATCCATATCTTTTTGTTTGTTGGTAATGATCAGAAAATGTTTCATAAGCCGTTCATCCGTGAGACAGGGCCATGTGGGATGCACTGACCACTTCAGGGATCAGCTCCTCTCCCACCTTATCTTCTGCCTTTCCTTTCCTGAGATGAAGGAGATATTCTATATTTCCTTCCGGTCCTTTGATGGGGGAATAATCGAGACCCAGCAGGGTAAAACCGATGGAGGAAGCAAATTCCATCACCGACCTGATCACCTGCTCGTGGACCAGCCTGTCCCTCACCACTCCTTTTTTGCCTACTTTATCTTTTCCGGCTTCAAACTGCGGTTTGATCAGACAGACCACCTGTCCATCCTCCCTCAGACAGTCCCGCACCGGAATCAGTATCTTACTCAGTGAGATAAAAGAAACATCGATGGAAACAAAATCCACAGGCTGGCCGATATCATCGGGTGTGACATATCTCATGTTGGTCTTCTCCATGCAGACCACCCTGGGATCATTTCTTAATCTCCAATCCAGCTGGCCCCTTCCCACATCCACGGAATAGACCTTTACTGCCCCGTTCTGGAGCATACAGTCGGTGAATCCTCCGGTGGAAGCGCCTACATCCATGCAGATGCATCCTTCCAGGCTGAGGCCGAAAGTACCCACGGCTTTTTCAAGTTTTAACCCGCCGCGGCTGACGTAGCGCAGCCCGCTTCCGTGAATCTCTATGGAGGCGGCTGCCTTCTCATCAAATGTGGATCCGGCCTTGTCTTCCCTCTGTCCGTTCACAAATACGATTCCGGACATGATCATGGCTTTGGCCTTCTCCCGGGAAGCAGCCAGTCCTTTTTCTACCAGCAGAACATCCAATCGTTGTTTCATGATATCCTCTCTATTATACGTGCCGCCATGGACGCCGCGTCGATCCCGTGAATGGTTCTCTGACGGCCGACGGGGGCATGTTCGACAAAAGCATCATCTATCCCGAAGGAGATCAGACAGTTTTCCTTGTTCCAGTCGTGGAGGAAGGAAGAGACCATCTGGCCGAAACCGCCGTTCTTAAGATTCTCTTCCACAGTGATGATCAGGTCATATTCCCCGCACAGTCTGAGGAGAAGGTCTTCGTCCATGGGACGGATAAACCGAACATTGACCAGCCCCGGATCATATCCCTGCTCTCTTAACAGGCGGACCGTCTCCAGACATTCCTCCATCATGGTACCGACGGACAGGATCACCATCTTACGGCCCGGGAAGATCACTTCCGATCTGCCCAGTTCCACAGGCTGAGTGCAGTCCTCAAGTCCGGTAAATGCCTTCCCTCTCGGATATTTCATGGCGATGGGACCTTCGAAGTCCGCCGCAAAATCCATCATGCTCTTCAGTTCCCAGGCATTTTTGGGTGCCATCACGGTAAGGTTGGGAATATGGCTCAGATAGGATATGTCAAATATCCCCTGATGGGTCTCTCCGTCAGCTCCCACCAGCCCGGATCTGTCCAGGCATAAGAATACGGGGAGCTTCTGCATGCAGACATCATGGATGATCTGGTCGTAAGATCTCTGCAGGAAGGTGGAATAGATGGCAACCACGGGACGAAGTCCGTTTGCAGCCATCCCTGCGGCAAAGGTTACCGCGAATTCCTCGGCAATGCCTACATCCACAAACCGGTCAGGATAGGCTTCTTTAAACCGGTCAAGGCCGGTTCCGGATGCCATGGCAGCGGTTATGGCGGTTATTCTTGGATCGCGCCCTGCAATCTCCACCAGGTGGCGGGAGAAAACGTCCGTGTAGGATTCCCCTGATGAGGGAATCTTTCCGGTGCGCAGATCGAAGGGTCCCACCCCGTGAAAAGCTTCAGGGTTTTTCTCTGCAGGTGGATATCCCTTACCCTTTTTGGTGATCACATGGATCAGGATCGGACCGGGATGTCTTTTTGCGGTTTCTATGGCATGGACCAGGTCAGAGATATGGTGCCCGTTGACCGGCCCGTAATAGGTGATCCCCATATTCTCAAAGAGCATTCCCGGGACAAGAAGGTTCTTCAGGGAATCCTTGGACCGTTTCAGGGTTTTGGCCATTCCACGACCCAGGACGGGGATCCGGTTGAGCCCCTGTTCCACACTGTCTTTGAACTGTTTATATTTCTCTTTGGAACGTATATCCCCAAGATACCTGCTCATGGCTCCGACATTTTCGGAGATGGACATCTCATTATCATTGAGGATAACGATGATATTCTTCTTTGTTTTACGGAAATAGGAAAGATTGTTGAGGGCCTCGTAAGCCATTCCTCCGGACAGGGAGCCGTCCCCGATCAGGGCCACAACAGTCTCTTTACCACCCTCCTGGTCCCTGGCGTAGGCAAGGCCCGCGGCAGCGGCGATGGAGGTGGAACTGTGGCCTGCTCCGAAAGCGTCACAGGGGCTTTCCTTCCTTTTGGGAAAGCCGCAGATCCCGTCTTCCTGCCTGAGAGTGGAGAAGCTGTTTTTACGTCCGGTCAGAATCTTGTGGGTGTATGACTGGTGACCCACGTCAAAAACGATCTTGTCTTCCGGCAGGTCCAGGCACAGATGAAGAGCCATGGTAAGCTCCACCGTCCCCAGATTTGAAGCCAGATGGCCTCCGGTCTTACTGACATTTCTAAGGATAAAATGACGGATCTCCGCCGCAAGGGCATCGAGTTTATCCTCGGGAATATGCTTTATATCATTGGCCTTTTGTATCTGATCAAGTAGTTTTTCCATTGGTTTTCTCCGTTCACCTTCAGTTGTCTCTTCCGCTCAGATACAGAAGCAGGCGGCGAAGGTAAGCATTTTTACAGGGTAATGTATCAAACAGGTCGATGGCCTCACGGGTGTAGCGGAGAACATCTTCCGTCGCCCTGTCCAGGCCTTTGATGGATACATAGGTATTTTTGTTGTTCTTCTCATCACTTCCCACCGGTTTGCCCAGTTCTTCCTGGCTGCCGGTGATATCCAGGATATCATCCCTGATCTGGAAAGCCAGACCGATCTTTTCCGCGATCTCTTCCATGGTCCGGATGGACTCCTGGTCGGCACCGGCTAAAATGGCACCGATCATCATGGAACATTCGATCAGGGCGGAAGTTTTGTTTTTATGGATAAACATCAGCTCATCGAGAGTAATGTCTTTATCTTCGTCTGCCACATCAGCGGTCTGGCCGCCGATCATCCCGTAGATGCCGGGTTTTGCCGCAAGAACCTGAAATGCCCTTCCGATGACTGAATCACGGCTGTCTCCCCGGAAAGCCTTCGACGCTGTCTCAAAGGCATAATTCAGAAGACCGTCTCCGGCCAGGATGGCCATGGCTTCCCCATAGACGATGTGGGCGGTCTTACGCCCTCTTCGGTAATCGTCGTTATCCAGGGCAGGAAGATCGTCATGGATCAGTGAATAGGTGTGGATCATTTCGATGGCAGCCATAAAAGGCTCGATCATATCCCGGTCTGTTCCTCCGAACATAAGATAGGTCTCTTCCATAAGCATGGGGCGGAGTCTTTTGCCTCCGGCATTCATGGTATAGTTCATGGCGGAGATCACCGGCTTCTGGTAACCGGTCTCCTCCGGCAGAAAAGAGGAAAGGATGGATTCGATCCTATCTGCTTTCTGTCTGATCTGGTCTTTCATCGAATTGTCCATCTCGCCCCTCCTGCAATATGATGATCTCTTTTTCGGTCCGGTCTATGGTCTGCCGGCATTTATCCAGAAGCTTGACTCCTTTTTTATACAATGCCATGGAATCCTCCAGCCGGATGTCCGGCTGTTCCAGAGCGGATATGATGTCATCCAGATCCCGGAAGGCATCCTCCAGTGAAAACTTTCCTTTTGCCATGTTATATCCCTTCTTTGTCTGATATTTGTAAAGTGTGGACATCCGCCCGGCCGTCCCGGAATATGAGGGAGAAATCCTCCCCTTCCCGGATCTGCCGGATTGATGAGACAGGGCTCATGTCTTTCTTGTGTGCATAAACAAAACCGCCGCTTAAACGCACGGAGGGGGAAAGGGCTGTAAGCTTCTCCCCATAATGGTCTGCCCGCATTCCGGCAGTCCTCAGATGACTGCGGATGAGAACATCCATCTGCTGAATATAGGTTTTCAGCTTATTTCGTTGTTCTTTGAGCCTGGTCCCGGGATGATTCGCTTCAAGCAGTCTGTGATAGAGATCGATCCTGCGGTTGATCCGGTCCATCTGCTGTGCCCATGAACCCTCCAGAGCGTCCTGATAACGGTCGATCTGCTGCAGGAGGGCAAAGACATCCGGGATGGCCATCTCACAGGCTGCGGAGGGCGTGGGGGCCCTGAGATCCGCACAATAATCGGCGATGGTCATATCAACCTCATGACCGGTTCCGGATATGACAGGAGTCCGGGCCTGGTAGATGGCATCTGCGAGGACCCTCTCATTGAAGGCCCACAGGTCCTCCATGGAACCGCCCCCTCTTCCGATGATGATGACATCTACACCGAAATCATCGAAGAAGCGGATCCCGGAAGCCACAGATTCCGCCGCGCCCTCCCCCTGGACCCTGGCAGGATAAAGATACAGCTGCACGTAGGGATTTCTCCTGGCGGCTATGCTCTTGATATCCTCGATGGCAGCCCCTGTCGCGGCTGTGACGATGCCGATGGTTTTGGGGTAAGGCGGCAGCTCTTTCTTCCGGTCGTGGTCGAAATAGCCTTTTTCAGCCAGTTCATTTTTCAGGAGCTCAAACTTCTGATACAGCAATCCTGCTCCGGCCAGGCTGATGTTTTTGGCGTAGAGCTGATAGCTTCCGTCCCTCTCAAAGACGGAAACATGTCCGGTGACCAGGACAAGCTGTCCGTTCTCGAGACGGAAATCCAGACCGGATCTCCGGTCTCCTGAAAACATAACGCACCGGATACTGCTCCGATCGTCTTTCATGGAGAAATAAAGATGGCCGGAGGAATGATATTTGCAATTGGATATCTCTCCCTGGATACAGATCCTTCGAAGGGCGTAATCTGAATCAAAGATCCGATGGATGTAGGAATTGACCTGGGAGACCGTAAATATGTGTTTCATGATCAGTAAATCACCCGGATAAGAGAAAAAGCGGTGAAAAGGTAATACCTCATCCACCGCCTCTGGTTTTGTCTTCGATCGTCACAGCACTCAGGCCAATTTCGCCAGTACTCCGTTAATAAAACGCGGGGCTTCCTCATTGCAGTAGATTTTGGCGATCTCAACTGCTTCATTGATGGCTACTCCGGTGGGAATCTCCTCATCATACAGTACCTCATACACCGCAAGACGCAGAATAGCCAGCTCTGTTTTACCCAGCCGGTTGAGCTTCCAGCCGGTACAGATCTCCCCGATCTTTTCATCGATCACAGGAAGGGCATCCAGGATACCGTCCAGCTTTGCACGGATATAAGCGGAATCTTCAGGGGATTCCAGGCCGGAGTAAAAGTCCTCTGCCTGTTCTGACAATTCCTCCCTGGTATTGAATTCAATTCGGAAAAGTAAGAGAAAAATCGATTCCCTTATCTTCCTGCGTGACATCTTCATGAATGAACCTCCGTAAGGAAAATAATGTGGGGGGTATTATTCGGTCTGAATACCGGCGATCCGGATATTGATCTCATTTACCGTCAGACCGGTCATGGTCTCGATGGCACCCTTGACCCGTTCCTGTACTTCGGCAGATACTTTTGCAATATTTACACCGTAATCAAGGACAAGCTTGAGATAAACGTCGACAGTGTCATCATGAATGGTCGCCTTCACACCTTTGGACAGCTTCTTCATGGTAAGCTTGCTCACGATCTCATTGGTGATATTGCCATACATCTTGTTGACGCCTTCCACTTCCGTGGCGGCAAGTCCGGCGATGACGGAAACGATCTCATCCGCGATCTGAACACTGCCGATACCTTCTATATCATAACCGTTTTTTGTATTATCAGCTATATTGGTCATAATGTCCTCCTTAATCCTGTTATATTACATTAATTATAACAGACATCCCATGTTTTGCAACCAAAAACAATGGAGCCGCCGCTTAATACAGACTGCCGGGCATGCGTTCAACCGGGTTGAAGCCGGCCTCTGCCAGAGCCTCTTTAATAGCCTGCTTATGCTCTTCACCGAAAGCTTCCATGGTGATGGTAAGCTCAACGGAACTGTTGCGGTTGACACTGACGAACTGGTTGTGCTCAAGCTTGATGATATTTCCTTTCTGGGCAGCGATGACGCTGGAAACCTTGGTCAGCTGTCCGGGTATATCGGGGAGACGTACGGAGATGGTAAAGATCCTGGACCGCAGGATCAGTCCGTTCTGTACTACGGAAGCAAGGGTGATGACATCCATGTTGCCTCCGCTGAGGATGGAGACCACTTTCTTGTTCTTCTCGGGCAGGTGCTTGAGGGCAGCTACCGTCAGAAGGCCGGAATTCTCCACAAAAAGCTTATGGTTTTCCAGCACGTCAAGAAATGCCCCGATCAGTTCATGATCTTCTATGGTGATCACGGAGTCGAGGTTATCCTGAAGATAAGGAAATATCTTCTTTCCCGGTGTCTGGACGGCCGTACCGTCCGCGATGGTGCTCACATGATCCATAGTGACCACATGGCCTTCCTTAAGGGACTGCTCCAGGCAGTTTGCACCGGCAGGTTCAACACCGATCACCCTGATCTTGGGATTCAGCATCCTGGCAAGGGTAGACACGCCTGTGGCAAGACCTCCTCCTCCCACGGGCACCAGGATGATATCTACGGTAGGAAGTTCCTTCACGATTTCCATGGCGATGGACCCCTGTCCGGTAGCTACTGCCAGATCATCGAAAGGATGGACATAGGTATACCCTTTCTCCTCCGCCAGTTCTCTGGCCTTCTCCGCGGATTCGTCAAACACTTTTCCGTAAAGAATGACTTCCGCCCCGAGATTGCGCGTACGGTTCACCTTAAGCCATGGGGTGGCTTCCGGCATGACGATTATGGCAGGAAGACCGAATTCCCTGGCGGCATAGGCCACACCCTGGGCATGGTTTCCCGCGGAGGCAGTGATCAGTCCCCTTTTCCGTTCTTCTTCCGGCAAAGTGCTGATCTTGTAATAGGCACCCCGGATCTTATATGCGCCGGTAAGCTGAAGATTCTCGGGTTTCAGATATACCTTGTTGCCCGTAAGCTCAGAGTAAAAATCACTTTTGATCAGGTTTGTGGGAAGGACGACTCTGCGAAGGATCTGGTAAGCCTCCTCAAAAGAGTCAAGATTCAGTTGTTCCATCATCAGGATTTCCTTTCTGCTCCTCTGCTTCCGTTGACCCTTCCTCGGCTGCTTCTTCCGTCTGCCCCTCTTCTTCCTCCGGGATTTCCTCCCGTTCAAACAGGGCATTGACAAAAGCGTCGGAATCAAACTTCTGCAGATCATCTATGGTCTCACCGATCCCGATATATTTGACCGGTATGTTCATCTCTGCCTGGATGGCGATGGCGATGCCGCCTTTTGCCGTGCCGTCAAGCTTTGTCAGGACGATGCCGGAGATATCCGTTACTTCCTTAAACTGTCTGGCCTGCATCAGGGCATTCTGCCCGGTGGTACCGTCAAGAACGATCAGGGTCTCCAGATATGCCTCGGGGTATTCCCGCTCGATGACCCTCCGGATCTTGGATAATTCGTTCATCAGATTCTTTTTGTTGTGAAGTCTTCCTGCGGTGTCTACCAGGAGCACATCCGCCTTCCTGGATTTTGCCGCCTGGCAGGCATCGTAGACCACAGCTGCCGGATCGGAACCTTCCTGCTGGGCGATGATATCCACACCGGCCCGGTTTGCCCATTCCGTAAGCTGTTCGATGGCGGCGGCACGGAAAGTGTCCGCGGCAGCCATGATGACCTTCTTGTTCTTCGCTTTCAGCTGGGAAGCAAGCTTTCCGATGGTGGTGGTCTTGCCCACGCCGTTTACTCCGATGATCAGAACGACGGAGGTTTTATCCTCATATTCATAGGCCGTTTCGTCAACATGCATCTGTTCCTTGATGATGTTGATCAGAAGATCCCTGCACTGGGCAGGTTCTTTGATGTTCTGTTCATCCACCTGGTCACGAAGATCATCGATGATCTTCATGGTGGTATCCACACCGAGGTCTCCCATGATCAGAATCTCTTCCAGTTCTTCATAGAAATCCTCGTCGATTTTGGAGAAACCGTTAAAGAGAGAGTCAAGACCTCTGATAATACTTTTTCTTGTTTTGGCAAGCCCGCTGAGCAGCCGGCTGAAAAAACCTTTCTTTTCACTCATATTGTTCTGTCCTTATATTCATTCTCCTGAAATTGTTTAATCCAGCCCTTTGTCGATCATATCCACGGAAATCAGGGTGGAGATCCCTTTCTCCTGCATGGTGATCCCGTAAAGCACGTCCGCTGCACTCATGGTTCCGCGGCGGTGGGTGATGACGATGAACTGCGTATCTTTCGATAGTGTCCGGAGATACTTGGAAAACCGGATGATGTTGGTGTCATCCAGGGCAGCCTCGATCTCATCCAGCAGACAGAAGGGGGATGGTTTGAGATTCTGTATGGCAAAGAGAAGCGCGATAGCCGTAAGTGCCCGCTCACCGCCGGAAAGCAGCATGATATTCTGCAGCTTTTTGCCCGGAGGCTGGGCGATGATCCTGATCCCGCTTTCAAGGATATTGCTTTCATCCACCAGTTCAAGGGATGCCGTACCGCCCTGGAAGAGCTTCTGGAAAACCTCCCTGAACATTTCCCGGATCTCCCTGAACTTCTCATCAAACTGCGCTTTCATCTTGGTGTTGAACTGGTCGATCAGGTCGAGGAGCTTTTCTTCCGTCTCCTTGATGTCATCATACTGTTCCTTGAGGAAGGAGTATCTTTCTCCGACCTCCTTATACTCTTCGATGGCATGGACGTTGACATTGCCCAGGGCTTTGATCTCCTGGCGCAGAGTCTTCTTCTCTTTTCTCCACCTGCGAAGATCAGCGACCGTACCATCCTCCATACCCAGACTTTTTACGTAAGGATAGGTAATCTCATAGGTATCCCACATATAATCCGTCAGGCTCTCCAGCTCTGCAGATGCCTTTTCGTATGTGCTTTCCAGTCTGTTTTCTTCTCTTTCCAGCAGGCGTAGACGTTCCCCTGCTTCTTCCAGTTCTTTATAGCTGGTATTCAGTTCTTCGGTGATTCCTCTCCTGGCTTCCCTGATCACCTCCGCTGACTGCTCAAGACCGGCGATCTTCTCCTCCATCTCACGGAGTCTGATCTGTTTTTCCTTCAGACCGGCTTCATGACGGCGGTTGGCCAGAAGAAGACTGTTCTGATCCTGTCTGATCTCACGGATGGTCTCACGGAAAGAACTGATCTCTTCATTCAGTCTGGTGATGGTCATCTGGGCAAATTCGATCTTCTGTCTGGTCTGCCCCTGTTTTAATACAAGCTCGTTGTACTCTTCCTGGAGCCGTTCCGACTCGGCGGAAAGTTCCTGGATCTGCTGGTCAAGATCCACCATGACATCCTGGTTTTCCTCGGAGTTGATCTCCTGATGCTCCTGTGACTTGCTTAAAGCCCGCTTCTGCACTTTGATCTCGGCAATCTGCTCCTTGATCATCCGGTGCTCCTGCTTCAGTTCTTCCAGGCGCTTCTGCAGTTCTTCTTCCTTCTCCTGCATCTGGGGGATCTGCTGATCCTGCTGATTCAGCCTGAAGATAAGTGCATCCAGTTTTTTCCTCGTCTTGACGGTTTCGGAAGAGATCCTGCCTTCTTCCTCCCTGGCCTTCTTAAGGTCAGTCCTGGCCTGTTCATAGGCCTTTTCGGCAAGGACCATGGCCTCTTTGTATTCCTCGATCTCCCGGCTTCTTCCCAGAAGATTGCTGTTGTTTTTATAGGCTCCTCCCGTTATGGAACCGCCCGGATTCAAAAGCTCACCGTCCAGTGTCACGATACGGAGGGAGAAATTATATTTTTTCGCCAGATAGAGGGCATGATCCACGTTTTTACATACGATGGTCCTGCCCAGAAGCGAGGTGACAAGGTTCCGGAAACGGTCTTCGGCCATGACCAGATCTGCGGCGATCCCCACTACCCCTTCTTCCTCAAGGATGGAGGGATTGATGGCGATATTCCGTCTGCGGATGCTGGTAAGAGGAAGAAAAGTGGCTCTGCCCATGCGGTTTTTCTTGAGGATGGAGATCATCTCCTTGGCCACATCCTCCTGTTCCGTTACGATATTCTGCAGAGAGGAACCCAGGGCGATCTCGATGGCGGTCTCATAGGCTTTATCCATGGTGAGGATATCTGCCACTACGCCGATGATGTCCGGATGATCCTTCTTCTGTTCCATCACATATTTGATGGGTCTGTTGTATCCCTCATACCGCTCCGACAGGTTGGAAAGGGTCTCATACTGGGACCTGTTCCGAAGGAAGGCCTGGTGGTGCAGATCTGCTTTCTGCTGGAGATTAGCGATGGAATCCCGGCATGACCGGGCCTTTTTGTCCATCTCATTGTAAACGGTCTCCAGGGATCTGCGCTCTTTCTCCAGGGATTCCCGTTCGGTGCTTAAGGCTTCCGCCCCGGTATGGTATTCCGCGATCTCGGAACGGAGAAGCAGATAACGGCTGTTGTATTCCGCATTACGGAGATTGAGCTGCTCTTCCAGGGTCTCGACCCTTGTTATCTTCTCCTTAAGATCAGAGGTATCACTGAGAAGGGAAAGCATCTGTTCCTGTTCCTGGGACCTTGCCGCCTCAAGCTCTTCCAGCTGATCGGAGACATTCTGGCGGTCGACTTCCAAAAGGGAAAGTGCATTGTCACAATCAAGCAGAACCTCCCGGTCCTCCTCGATCTGTTTTTCCTGGAGCGCCAGTTCAGCCTGCCTTCCTTCTATGTCATTTTCCGCCTGCTGGATTCCGGAGATATACTGATCCTCCAGCAGGTGATTCTTATCAATCTCATGCTGGAGTTCCACCATGGAACGGTCCAGGACATTGTGCTCTTCCCTCAGGCCGTTCAGGCTTTGTTCCAGCTCATCAGCCTGTTTGGTATATCCTTCCGCTTTCTCCAGGATAGCGGCATTCTTTTCTTTCGTCTTCTGATAATCTGTCTTTGTGGTCTCAAGGTCCTCTTTGACCACAGTGATCCTGTCACCGCTCTCCTGCCTGGTTTTTTCCGCGGCAGCATAGTCATGGAGAAACAGGCGGATATCGATATCCTTCTCCTGGTCCCTGAGCTTCAGAAACTGCCTGGCTTTTTTGCTCTGCTCTTCCAGGGGACCGACCTGGGCTTCCAGGACGTTCAGTATATCCGTCACTCTGGCCAGATCATCCCTGGATTTTTCCAGGGTTTTTTCGGTGACATTTTTATCTTTTTTGTACTTGGCGATTCCCGCGGCTTCATCAAACAGTTCCCTGCTGTCCTCAAGCCTTCCGCTGAGAATCTTCTCCACCTGGCCTTGTCCGATGATGGAATAACCTTCCTTGCCTATACCGGTATCATAGAACAGTTCCACGATCTGCCTTCTCCGGCAGATGGACCCGTTGATGAGATATTCGCTTTCCCCGGACCTGTAGACTCTTCTGGCCACCTTGATCTCATCATAGTCAAGAGGGATCTTCCGGTCACTGTTCTCAAAGGTGATGGCTACGTAGGCAAAGCCAAGAGGCTTTCTGCTCTCCGTGCCGGAGAAGATGACGTCCTCCATCCTGGAACCACGAAGCTGTTTGGCACTTTGTTCACCAAGGACCCATCTGACCGCATCACCGATATTGCTCTTGCCGCTCCCGTTTGGGCCCACGATACCGGTTATACTGTGGGGAAATTCAAATACGATCTTATTGGCGAAGGATTTAAATCCGTTGATCTCAATACTTTTTAAATACATGGTTCTCCTACTGATTCTTCAAAAGCAGAATGGTCTGGTAGGCAGCCATCTGCTCGGCACTTTTCTTGGTTCTTCCCTTTCCCTGGGCGTAGACTTTGTCCCCGATCAGGGTCTCCACGGCAAATTCCTTGTCATGGTCCGGACCGGATTCCCCGATCAGGCGATATCTCAGACTGCCAAGGTCAGAGGCCTGTACCATCTCCTGAAGTATGCTTTTCGCATCATAAAAGAGGGTCCTGTCCCCGATATCCTTAAGCAGATAGTTATGGATAAAACGGGAAGCCTCCTCCATCCCTCCGTCAACATAGATGGCCCCGATGAGGGCTTCAAAGGCATCGGAAAGGATGGAATCCCTCTCCCTTCCTCCGGTGATCTCCTCCCCGTGGCTGAGGAAAAGGAAATCGCCCAGACGGATATCTCTTGCACAGGAGGCCAGGGTGAATTCGCAGACCATACTTGATCTGGTCTTGGTCATCTTTCCTTCATCATAGTCCGGATAGTTGGAAAAAAGGTGGTCCGATACAGTGATCTCAAGGACGGCATCCCCGAGAAACTCCAGTCGCTCATTGCTTTTTCTCTGTTTTCCTTTGGACTCGTTGGCGAAGGAACTGTGGGTCATGGCAAGAAGGAGAAGATCCTTATCCTGAAAGGAATAGGAAATGTTTTCCTCAAGACCGTGTAATTGTATAGGTTTCATTTTCACGCCCCCTGTCATTCGCCTGCGGCAGGTGCTGCGGGGATACCAAGGTGCTCGCGGATCTTTTCATTGACTTTCTGTTCTTTGAAGGTGACACACTGGAAGATCGCATGTTTGGTTTCTTTGGAAGTGGCGTTCCCGTGGATCTTCACCACCAGTCCCTTAAGGCCCAGCAGAGGTGCTCCGCCGTATTCTGTAGCGTCAAAGAGCTTCAATGTGTCTTTCAGGGCCGGTTTTACCAGCAGTGCACCGATCTTGCTCCTGGTGCTTGACATCATCCCCTCCTTGATCAGGGAGATCAGGGTGGAAGCGACACCTTCCATCATCTTGAGGACGACATTTCCCACAAAAGCTTCCGTAACGATAACATCAGCTATTCCCTTAGTGATGTCCCTTGCCTCCACGCTGCCGATAAAATTGATCCCGGGACAGGCCTTGAGGAGGGGGAAAGTCTCTTTTACCAGTGCATTTCCTTTTGTTTCCTCGGCACCGATATTCACAATGCCCACTCTCGGATTCTCCACTCCGATGATATTCTTCATATAAATGGATCCCATCTGGGCAAACTGAACCAGGTGTTCAGGTTTTGCGTCCACGTTGGCTCCGCAGTCGATCAGAAGGGATACCCCCTTCTCGTTGGGTATGATGGGGGCAAGGGGTGCCCGTTTGATCCCTTTTTCTTTTCCCACCAGAACCTGGCCGCCCACGAGGACCGCTCCTGAGCTGCCTCCGGAGATGAAGGCATCACAATCTCCGTTTTTTACGGAAAGTATTCCTGCAACCATGGAAGAATCTTTCTTCTTCTTGATGGCAACGGCAGGGGATTCCTCCACGGAGATCACTTCGCCGGTATGGGTCAGACGGATCTGGTCTCTGGGATAGGTATATTTTTTCAGTTCATTTCTTACCTGTTCTTCATCTCCGAAGAGATGAACGATAATGTCATCACGCTCATTTACCGCTTCAACGGCACCTTTTACGATTTCCAGGGGTGCATTATCCCCACCCATGGCATCAAGGGCAACGACAGTTTTCTTTTTCATCAGTTTTCCTCCTTATCAGGACTTATAAAGTCTTTCTCTTGATAACAGGATCCTCTGTTTTTGATGTTCGCTTAAAGTATCCGCAGCCGGGATAATTTAAGGGAGCACCAAGAAGAGAATCATGGTCTTACGGTGGCACGATATTAAATTATAGCATATTTTCGATTCCGTTTTCAACATAAAAACACTCCGGGATCTGTGGAACAGTTGCCTTTTCCTGTCACAGGTCCCGGAGTTATTCTTCATGGTTTTGTATTATTTTCCCAACTCATCCACGGGGAAGTTTCCGAACTCATATCCGGCTTCCCTGGCACCGTCGATGAAATCTCCCAGGATCTCGGTGTTGGTACCGGAGATGGCATGGAGGAGATAGATCGCGCCCGGATGGATGTATTCCAGACATTTGTCCAGAGCTTCCTTCGGATCCATCTGATCGTCCGGCTCATAATCATAGTAGGCAAAGGACCAGAAGATGGAGGAATAGCCCATCTGCTGGAGCAGTGCACAGGACTGTTTGCTGGCATTCCCCTGGGGGAAACGGAACAGCTTCATCTGGTAGCCGAAGGTATCGTAGATCTCGTCATTGAGCTTCTTGATATCCTCGTACTCGGCCTTGAGTCCCAGGGAGGGCATGCCGGAGGCCGGGTGAGAACAGGTATGGTTACCGATGATATGTCCTTCATCGATCATTCTCTGGATCAGTTCGGGATGTTCATCATAGAATTGTTCAGTGACAAAGAAGACAACCTGAACACCCTTCTCCTTCAAAGTGTCGAGGATGGTCGGGGTGTAGCCGTTCTCATAGCCTTCATCCATGGTCAGATAGATGATCTTCTCTTCCGTGTCGATATGATTGTAAGCGGAATATTCACCGTAGAGCGCATCGTAGTACTCCAGCCCGTCCGGCCGGTTGAGCTCATCTCTCCATTTGTTGGAAAAACCGTATTCTTCGGACTTGTTGGAGATCTTGGACAAAGCGTCGAAATCCACATTGGTCACATCCATTTTTTCGGAAGAGGATGAAGCAGGATCCTGTGGGGCTTCCGTAGTTGCTTCTTCCGGAGCCTGTGTGTCTTCCTCAGAACCGGTCGTTACCTCGGAGGCCTGGGTAGCCTCCTCAGTCTCTGAAGTTTCTACAGTGGTAACTGCTTCCGCAGGTGACTCGGTGCCTTTGTCAGGTTCAGCCTGGGAAGAAGCTTTACCGCAGGACATCAGCATCAGGGAAAAGGCCAGTAGTATAGCGACGGACAACCATCTTTTTTTCATGAATCTAACCCTCCGTGTCTTAATTCTTGAAATACCGTTTGGAATATCTCTTGGATGTTCCGTTCTTCTTGGTATGGCAGATTTTGATCTTGTAATTGGACAGAGCTTCCGGGACTTTTCCTGTTTCTTTTAAAGGAAGCTGCAGGTAGCGGGCGACGGCTCTTGCATCAGCCTCCCCGATCTTTTTCAGCTGCTCCTTAGTACACAGGAAATCATAGAAATCATCTTCATTGTCGATAAAAGCATGCTCTACGATGACAGAAACGATCTCGTCTTCCATGACATTACGTATGGTGGCATAATAGTCGGCGGCTCTTCCGTTGGGGTAGGTATAGGACTCGGAGGACCGCATGATCAGGCCGTTTTCCTTAAGCCCCAGCTTTTTCAGCTCATAGGAGATACACACTCCCAGCTCCTGGCTTTTCTTCCCGATCTCTTCCTTGTAATTGCCCATGGAAACAGCGACCGAACTGCCGGAAGCCGGTCCGCCGGCCCCCACCAGGGTATTGTTGTGCACGCTCACAAAAACGTCAGCGTCATGATTGATGGCAAAATCAGTCCTCTCGACCAGTTCGAGATACTTGTCCGTGGTCCTGGTCATGAGCACAGTAACGTTGTCATATTTCTCCAGAGCCCTTTTAAAGTATTTCGCAATCTTGAAATTGACGGTCTTCTCGTTGATCTTGCCTTCTTCCGGTTTGAAAAACGAACCGGTATCTACTCCGCCGTGTCCGGCATCGATCACAACAACGAAAGGACGCTCCGCCTCAGTTGCTGCCTCTGTGGCGGGAGGAGCTGCCTCCGTGGTCGCTTCTGTCGTTGGGGGCGGAGATGCTTCGGTCTTAGCTTCCACATAAGTATAAGGATGGGCATTTCCGTAATTGATGCCAATCCCGAACAACATAAAACTGAAGCAGAAAAAAAGAAAAAACAAGAGATGATCTCTATCTTGCGGGTTCATTGACATAATTTCACACTTCCTGTAATTTATAAAATCGGGTTTGTAATAAACCGGTTGATATAGGGTTCAGATGCCGATCAAAAAAGATCCGGATCAGCTGTTAGTCTACTCTGACTGCAGACGCCAAATCCTATTCTACCACAATTCCGGCAAAAATCTATAGGAAATATATGAACTTTAAGAATAAAGTAAGTACTTGATATGACAGGTTATCTTGACGGATCATGACCGGCTGAAACACCCATACGATTGATCTGCGTGGCGATATACCCGGCCCCGTAGCCGTTATCGATATTGACCACCGCCACACCGTTGGCACAGGAATTGATCATGGTCAGCAAAGCCGACAGACCGTGAAAACTTGCACCGTAACCGACAGAAGTGGGAACAGCGATGATGGGTTTATCCACCAGGCCGCCGATGACACTGGCCAGAGCTCCTTCCATACCGGCAACTGCCACGACACAGTTGGCTGTCTGGATCGGTTCAAGATTGTGCAGCAGACGGTGTATCCCGCTGACCCCCACATCGTAGACCCTCTCCACATATGATCCGAAATATTCAGCCGTACATGCAGCTTCCTCAGCAACCTGAACATCTGCCGTACCTGCGGTGAGGACAGCAACCTTCCCTCTTCTCTCTTTGCCCGGCTTCTCATATTTCAACACTCTGGAAATGTGGTCGTATTCAATCTCCGGGATGATCTCCCTGATCAGCCGGTACTGGTCTTCAGAAGCCCTTGTACCGAATACTTCCCCACGACCGGCATAGACTCTCCTGTAGATCTCAGTCAGGTGGTCATCCGTCTTTCCCTGGCAGAAGATCACTTCCGGAAAACCGGACCGGATCTCTCTGTGCGTGTCAAGTTTGGCAAAACTGCCCACTTCCTCAAAAGGCTGCTGCCGGAAAAACATCTCTGCTTCTCTGACGGATATCTCTCCTTTTTTCACCTTCTCCAATACTTCTCTGGTTTCCATATGTTCACCTCCGGTCAAACTCTTCTTAAGGTTAGTGATATCATAACACATTTTTTGTAAAAAGAAATGCTGACACTAATTTGCTATGGACGAAAGGATTAATTTATTCTATAATGTATAAGATTGTTGAACAAAAATCTGCCTGGTTTTCGTTAAATCACAGATTATTGATTAAAAAATGGATAACAGGAGGACTCCATATATGAGCAAACCATATTATCTTACTACTGCCATCGCCTATACTTCGGGCAAACCCCATATCGGCAACACCTATGAAGTGGTTCTGGCAGATGCCATCACCCGGTTTAAACGTAAAGAGGGTTATGATGTCCGTTTCCAGACCGGTACTGACGAACATGGTCAGAAGATCGAGCTTAAAGCCCAGGAAGCCGGAATTACTCCGAAAGCTTTCGTGGACAATGTCGCAGGCGAGATCAAAACCATCTGGGACCTGATGAATACTTCTTATGATAAATTTGTCCGCACAACCGACGACTACCATGAAAAAACCGTACAGAAGATCTTTAAGAAGCTGTACGATCAGGGAGATATCTATAAGGGATATTACGAGGGTTTATACTGCACCCCCTGTGAATCCTTCTTTACGGAATCTCAGCTGGTGGATGGAAAATGTCCCGACTGCGGCCGTCCCGTTGGCCATGCCAAGGAAGAAGCATACTTCTTCAAGATGAGCAAATATGCCGATCGTCTGATGAAGCATATCGAGGATCATCCGGACTTCATCCAGCCGGAATCCAGAAAGAATGAGATGATAAACAACTTCCTCAAACCCGGTCTCCAGGATCTCTGTGTTTCCAGAACGTCCTTCTCCTGGGGTATTCCGGTGGATTTTGATCCCAAGCATGTGATTTATGTCTGGCTTGATGCTTTGAGCAACTACATCACCACCATGGGATTCGATGTGGACGGAAACCACGATGAGATGTTCAGGAAATACTGGCCGGCCGATGTCCATATCATCGGGAAGGATATCGTACGTTTCCACACCATCTACTGGCCTATCTTCCTCATGGCTCTGGGTGTTCCGCTTCCCAAGAAAGTCTTCGGTCATCCGTGGCTCCTTGTGGGCAGCGGCAAGATGAGCAAGTCCAAGGGAAATGTGATCTATGCCGACAATCTGGTCAATCTGTTCGGTGTTGATGCCGTGCGTTATTTCGTTCTTCACGAGATGCCTTATGAAAATGACGGTGTGATCACCTGGGAACTTCTGGTGGAAAGGATCAATTCCGACCTGGCCAATACCCTTGGCAACCTGGTCAACCGTACCATTTCCATGTCCAATAAATATTTTGGCGGTATCGTTACGGATTGCGGTGATCATGACAGTTTTGATAAGGAACTGATGGATACAGCCCTTGATACCAAGACCAAAGTAATCAAGAAAATGAGTCAGTTAAGGGTTGCGGATGCCATTACCGAGATTTTCAATCTGTTCAAACGCTGCAACAAATACATCGACGAAACCACTCCGTGGCTTCTTGCAAAGGATCCGGAGAAGAAAGACCGTCTTTCCACTGTCCTCTATAATCTGGTGGAATCCATTACCATCGGTGCTTCTCTTCTGGTTCCCTTCATGCCGGATACAGCGGCAAAGATCTTTGCCCAGCTCAATTCCAGGGAAAGAACCATGGATGAACTTGAGATGTTCGGGTTATACGAACATGGCAGTAAGGTGGTTGAAAAACCCGAGATCCTTTTTGCCAGGCTTGATCTTAATGAAGTGATGGATAAGGTGGATGCTCTTTATGCAGCGAAAAACCCCGCTTCTGCAGAGCCTGAGGATACTGAGGAAGCCGAGGAGGTTGTTGACCTTGATGCAAAACCTGAGATCAGCATCGATGACTTCGACGGTATGCAGTTCCAGATCGGTGAGGTCATCGCCTGTGAGGCCGTCAAGAAATCCAAGAAGCTTCTCTGCTCCCAGGTGAAGATCGGCAGCCAGGTCCGCCAGATCGTTTCCGGGATCAAAAAGTATTATACTCCGGAAGAAATGGTAGGCAAGAAAGTCATGGTCCTGGTTAACCTTAAGCCGGCAACTCTGGCAGGGGTTAAGTCGGAAGGCATGATCTTATGCGCGGTCAAACCCGACGGAGAGTTATGTCTGATGACTCCCGAGAAGGATATGCCTGCAGGAACCGAGATCAGCTGAGATCTTCAGACAGCGCTGATCGAAAACAATAACATTAAATAAATGAGGCGGATATCCGTCAGGTCCCCGACAGCCAGATCTTTTATGATCTGATCCGGAAAACTGGCAGATATCCGCCTTTATTTTACCTGTCTTATTTTATAAACGGGTCATCAGATTTTTTTCAGGAAGATCTGATATGCATTGTAAGCACCCGGTTCCACCGGCAGAGGATAACCTGCCTCCATCAGGGCGTCTGCAGGATAGATGCGGCCGCTCTTCTCTTCTATATAGGATTCTCCTGCCTTCAAACCTTTAAGCCGGATGTAGGTACAGAGTGAAGCCCCGTGGACCTGCTGCATAACTGCGGAAACCAGAGCTTCTGACCCGTCTTCAGATACAAACATCCAGGCAGCTGTCTCCTCTGTAAAGGGATTGGTCAGTCTGTAATAGAGGCCCTGGCTGATGAGATCACGGAAACGGCGGTACTCTTCTACCTGGAGGACAACCTCATCCTTTTCCTCCTGACTCATATGTGCAGGGTCCAGTTCATAGCCGAAGGTTCCGGACATAGCCACGATCCCTCTGGTCTTCAGCGGAGTTATCCTGCCGGTCTGATGATTGGGCACGGCAGAAACATGCGAACCCATTGTAGAGACCGGATAGCCGAAGGAGGTTCCGTACTGTATCCTCAGACGGTCGATGGCATCCGTATTGTCACTGCACCAGATCTGGGGAGCATAATACAGCATACCGGCATCAAATCTTCCGCCGCCGCCGCTGCAGCCTTCCAGAAGCAGATCAGGATATCTTTCCACAAGCCTTTCCAGAAAATCATAGAGGCCGAGAACATAATCATAGAGGACTTTCCCCTGAACAGAAGTATCCCGGGAGAATATATCGGTTATACTCCGGTTGAAGTCCCATTTCACATAGGAGATATCTGCCTGATCCAGGATGCTGCAGACTGCGTTGAAGATATGGTCCACCACCTCTTTCCTGGAGAAATCCAGGACCAGCTGATACCTTGCCCGAACGGGATCCCGGCCGGGGATCTTCAGTGCCCAGTCAGGATGAGCCCGGTAGAGGTCGCTGTCCTCACTGATACATTCCGGTTCGAACCATATGCCGAATTTCATGCCCAGATCGGTTATCCTGTTTACCAGGTGACCCAGGGATTCCCCGAGTTTATCCTCATTGACGACCCAGTCACCCAGTCCGGATATATCATCATCACGTTTTCCGAACCAGCCGTCATCCATAACGATCATGTCTATGCCCAGATTCTTTGCTTCCACTGCGAGACGGTAGATATCCTCACCGGTAAAATCGAAATAACATCCCTCCCAGCTGTTGAGAAGAATAGGTCTTCCCCCGTCACGATATCTGCCCCTGCAGACATGTTCCCTGATACAGGTATGGAGATTGTGGGACAATCCGGCCAGTCCATGACCACTGTAAGTCAGGATCACTTCGGGGGACTGGAAGGTTTCCCCTTTATCAAGCGGATAGGAAAAGAGATCATCCATGAGACCCATCAATGCCCTGGTACCGCCTGTCTGGTCTTTCTCCACCTGTGCTTTGAAGCCTCCGCTGTAGACAAAGGACATGGAATAACAGGCACCATGATCTTCGTTACATTCATGATCTGCCAGGATGATCATGGGATTATACTGATGGCTGGACATTCCTCTCCTGCTGCCTATGGTCTGACAGGCATGCTCAACAGGGGTTCTCTGGAAGTTCCGTTCCATGGCATGGCGCCCGTTAAAGGAGATAAGATCGTAATCGCCGGATACAAAATCAAGGCATGCGGTCTGTACATTTTCCAGGGTTACCCTGTCTTCTCCTTCGTTCCTTATCCTGACGGTCCTTGTGATAATGTCACAATGCGGGAGGACACCATAGAGGAGATCGACCTTCACTCCCGAGACCGGATCTGCCATGGTGATCTCCAGGCTTTCTGCCTCCTCTTTTTCAGCATAGACAGCCGGAAGTCCTTCAAGACCATATTTTCCTTTCATGATCCTGTGGCTTTCATAGAGAAGGCAGCAGGAGAAACTCCCGTCGCCGTTACAAAGGATCAGGGCAGGGTTTCGGAAGTCCCCCGTTCCCATGACAGGATACTCCTGCGGCAGGGTGTCCAGGGAATAGGTTTTATCCCGCCCTGCGATATAGGGATTACCGGAAAAACCCCGGTCGGAGTAGAATAAAAGGTAGTCCATGCATCCTTCTGTCCGTCTTCCGTAATACAGATGCAGCAGGTAGCCGTATTTATCCACCTGCATCTGATAGGTGCTGTTATCCGTATGTAAAGTAAATAATCTTTCTTCTTCCTGATAATGTATGCTCATATCCGGTTATCCTTTCTGATGAGATATCAGATATTATTATATCATTTTATTGGCGGGATAGGAATGATAAAATTCCATGCCGACAAGTTCGGGAACTGCGTCAGCGCATGGCTCATTGCTGCGCGCAAAAAGAAAGAGCTGTACGAATGTACAGCTCTTATTAGGGTTCGATTATTTAACCGCACCGGAGGTAACACCTTCCACGATGAATCTCTGAAGGAAGAGATACAGGATAAGGATAGGAAGCATTGCCAGCAGCAGGGCGGCCATTACAAGACCGATATCTGTGGAATAGGTTCCGTAGAATACCTGGGTAGCGATCGGAATCGTATAAAGATCTTTCTTTGCAAGGACAAGGGACGGAAGCAGGTAGTCGTTCCAGAAAGCCATCGCATCAATGATTGCCACTGTTGCGATCGTGGGCTTGATCAGCGGGAAGACGATCTTCCAGAATGTCTGCCAACGGGTACATCCGTCAATCTTGGCAGCCTCCTCCAGGGCGATCGGAACATTGGTGTTGATCGCACCGTGGAACATGAAGGTCGCCATCGATAGCGAGAACCCGACATGCATAAAGATCAGCGTCGCTCTATGGCTTAAGAGATTCAGGATACCACCGTAAAGTGATACAAGAGGAATCATCAATACCTGGAAAGGAATAACCATAGAAGCTACCATCAGTCCGAACAATGCCCCACATGCCTTCCAGTTGTTACGGACGATAACGTATGCAGCCATCGCAGCAAGAAGGATGGTGATGATTGTGGAGGTGATGGTGATAATTGCAGAGTTTCCGAATACACGCCAGAAATTCATCTTTTTCATGGCGTTGGGGAAGTTCTGCAGGGTAAATCCACGGGAGCCGATCAGGGCAAGTGGATCTGAGGTAATATCCGCTTTTACCTTAAATACGTTGATGATTACAAGAACGAATGGAAAGATGAAAAGAACGAATAATACCACAAGAAGGATAATCTTTAATACAGCTGCGATCTTCGCATTGCGAGCAGCTTTCTCATTTAAAGTTTCCATTAAGCTGATACCTCCGCTTTCTTTCCAATGTATACCTGGGCTACGCCGATAACCGCGCAGACGATGAAGAGGATCAGAGCCTCAGCCTGACCTGTACCATAGTTCTTGTATGTGAAGGCTGTGTTGTACACATGCATGGCAGCCAGCACGGAACTGTTGTAGGGTTCACCGTTTGTCAAGGAAAGGTTGACATCGTAGACCATGAAACATCTTGTAATTGTCAGGAACAGACACTGCACAAATGAGGATACCATAAGGGGTACCGAGATATGTGTGATGGTCTGCATATTGGTACATCCGTCGATCTTGGCAGCTTCGATAACGTCATTGGAAACGCTCATGAAACCTGCAACATAGATCAGCATCATGTAGCCGGCATACTGCCATACGGACACGACGATCAAACAGAACATCGCTCCTCCGGTAGTAGCCAGAAGTGAGGTAGATAATGCACCGGAATTAATTGCAGTACCCAGAGAAACCAGAGCACGGTTGAAAACGAATTTCCAGATATAACCAAGAACGATACCACCGATCAGGTTCGGTACGAAGAAACCTGCACGGAAGAAGTTCTGGCCTTTAACGCCGCTGGTTACCAGGAAGGCCAGGATGAAAGCGACCACGTTAACGAGAATAACGGCGATCGCGGAATAGATCAGGGTCCTTCCGAGTGCGGTCCAGAAAGCGCTGTCTGCAAAGGTTGATGCGTAGTTGGCAAAACCTACGAAAGGTTTGCTCTTCGCAACACCGTCCCAACTGGTAAAGGTCAGGTACAGACCGTAGATAAAGGGAACGATTACTACGGCCGCAAAAACAAATGTTGTGACACCGGCAAACATTAAAAACTGTTTTGTCTTATAAGACATGGTGTTCGTATTCATATTTTCCCCCTACTTAATAAAAGTAAGAATCGGCAACAGAGAGGGGAAACTCTCTGCTGCCTGTTCATATTGGGTTTACAATCCCCGGCTTCCGTTGATCAGGTGTCTGCCGAAGGGGAATCTGTGCACGTACTTTACGTGCGGGGTGTGGTTCGATCAGTGCTCTACAGGTGTTACACTGCTCCAGTATTTTTCAACATCGGCAGCAAGTTTTGCACGGTCAGACTTGCCGGCAAGATATTCCTGCATAGCAGCACCAACGATGGAGTAATGATCATCCGGGTCATAGTTGTAGTTGTCAACTAATTTGCCTTCGTCAGCATACTGCTTAACGGAGATGGATAACGGATCGAGTGCGTCAGCGTTGATGTTGTTGTAAGCAGGAACAACTGCGCATCTCTCGGTCAGGAATGCATTGCCGTCAGCATCAAATACGAGCCAGTTAAGGAAATCCTTAGCTGCTGTAACCTGAGCTTCGGAAGTATTGTCGGAAGAATCGATGAAGAAATACTTGGAACCGCCACCGACTAACTTGGTGTTGTAGTCATCGTCTGTGCTCTGCGGAACAGGCATCATACCCATATTAGCATCTTCAGCAAAATCCTTGATGAGGGACCAATCCCAGTTTCCGCCGAACATGAAAGCGATCTCGCCTTCAGCAAGTTTCTGTTCGGAAACTTCACGCTCTGCTGCAACCGGTGTAGCTGCCGCATAGTTGTATTTCATAAGGATGTCAAAAGTATCCATCATGGAGTTGAATCTTAAGTTGTTGGCAAGGTCAGCTTTGCCTGCATATAAGGACTGAACAAAAGCTTCCGGATCATCCTGCTCTTCATAGATTTCCTGGAAATAATGAGCAGCTAATGACCAGTCTTCTTTCATGATTCCTACAGGAGCAGCCATACCGCCGGCTACAAGTTTGTCAAGAAGAGCCTGGAAGTCTTCCTTGGTTGCACATGATGCAGGATCGAAATCCTCGCCGGTGATAGCCTTGATGGCATCAGCATTATACATAACACCACGAGCTTCGACACAGAACGGGAAACCATAAACTTTATCACCAACTGAGATGGCGTAGTCTGTGTTGGCGACCCAATCCTGATCGGAGAGGTCAAGCGCATGCTCTTCACCAAGAGAATAGATGTCCTTTGCATCTACCATGGAGATGGTATAAGGATCGTTGGAAGCATACTTGGTTGCAAGATGTGCGGATACAGTATCGCTGGAATAGTAAACTTCGATGGTCACGCCGGGATGGGTCTCGGTATATTCATCTGCAAGTTCAATGAACTGATCCTGGATCTCACTCTTGGAGTTAAAGATCGTGATGGTAACATCTTCACCGCTTCCGGTGGAATCTCCGGAACCACCGCTGCTTCCGCATGCTGCGAGGGAAGCAACCATGATCATAGCAAGAGCAAGTGCTAAAATTTTCTTTTTCATTTTTATTGTCCTCCTCATAAAAACATGATCCGACGGCAGTTGATCAGGCTGCCAGGGACCAAACATACCCCGGGTGTAACCGGCGGAATAAATCGTACCGACCGCAAAGGTCACACAGAGAGCATTATTACAATCTGATTTTAACAAAATGAAAATCGTGAGTCAATCGTTTGACATATCATTTTCCTTTTTTGGATAAATAACCAATAAATTTTATTTTTTTTTGTATATTATTTCTGTTTTTTCCATATTCCCATGAGGAATCTTCTTGAATACGCCATCGTGTTTATGATAGTATAGCGTTGATGATCAAATGACCCGGATATCAGACGGAAAGGATGAACAGGTTTTATGTTCGAGAGATTTTTTAATTCGCAGAATCCACTCTGGCAGGTGATGAATACGGTGTTCGACCTCTTTGTGCTCAACACTTTATGGCTGATCTGCTGCATTCCCGTAGTGACCATCGGTCCTGCCACCACTGGCGCGTACTATGCACTTATCCAGAGGGCAAGAGGCGAGCAGACAGAGATTCACAAAGACTTTTTCCGGTCTTTTAGGCAGAACCTGAAGCAGGGTATGCTCATCGGCGTGATCCTCACGCTGATCGGGATTTTTCTGGCTGTGGACATCTATATGTGCAGAGTTTCAGGCAAGGGTGTATTCACTTTCTTCCTGTTTTTCTTCGGAGTCATCTTCCTTTTCTGGGCCATGACTACCCTTTACACCTTCCCCATACTGGCAAAGTTTGAACGGAAGACAAAAGAAATCTTCATCTGGGCATTCACCCTGTCCATCAAAAATATCTTCAATACCCTGGTGATGCTCTTCGTGATCGGTGCAGGTCTCTGGCTCTGCAGGATCCTTCCCGGCCTGATCTTTATCATGTTCGGTCTGGTCACTCAGTACTGTGCCACGGTATTTGCCGGGATCTTCAAACCCTGGCTGCCCAAGCCATGGTATCTTGAAGAGGAAAATGAGGGGGGTGCTCCCGACGGCAGTGTCCCGACGGACAATACCTATGCGGACTTTGATGAGGCGGCATTTTACGGCTATGACCCGGAGGAAGTGGAAAAAATGATGCATGAGGAAGATTCAGATGAATAAAGAAAAAAAAGAGTCGGTCTTCAGAAAAGAGGTAAAGAGGGATATCGGTACCTTCAGGCGGCTGAAAGGAAAAGACCGTTGGCGTTTTGTCTGGGATTATTACCGTTATAAGATCATCGTTGCCCTCTTCTCTCTCATGGTGATCCTGACCTTTGCACACCTTCTCTGGGAAGGTCAGAAGCCCTGCAGGCTGAGGGTATGTGTTGTCCTGAACAATGATCTTTACTGCGACGACTGGTTCGATCCCTTTATCGATTCCCTGAAGAAAGACGGAAAGCCGGGTAAGGTGGATGTGAACCAGGACCAGCCTTTTGATTACGATAATTCCTACTACTATGTGCAGGAGATCGAGGTGATGACCACGGTTTCATCCAGAAGAATGGACGTGGCGGTTTGCGGCCCTGATATGTATTCCTATCTCCTGGCCATCAATGCCTGTATGCCTCTGGATACCGTTCTTCCGGACAAACTTACCGCGTCATTGATGAAAGAGGGAAAGCTGGTAAAAAGCACGGCCAACCTCAAACAGAATGAAGACGGTTCCACGGATGAATCTCAGGGGATAGAAGGGTATTTTTCCATCGATCTTACCGATACGGAATTCGGGAGAACCTACAATGAGGATCAGAAGCTAGATGAGGGGGAAGAAAAAGCTCCGCTCTACGCGGTGATCATCTCCAACACAGACCATCTTGAAGACAGCATAACACTGGCCGGCGCATTGGCCAGATAAGGAAAAAGGATGCCTGAGGCATCCTTTTATTGCTTTATCCTGTATTCATGATCTACGTACTTTCCCGCTCAACAAGAGTTACCGGAAATACCATTTTTCTGCTGAAGGGTTCCTTGCGGATCGCCAGGTCAAGGGTGTTTACGGCATGCTCTGCCATCCTGGCCACCGGCTGTCGGACCGTGGTGATGGAAGGACTGGTCAGCCTGGAAATAAAAGCGTCATCATATCCCACGATTTTCATCCGGTCCGGCACAGCAATGCCGCAAAATCTGCAGGCCTTTATGGTCTGGGCTGCCAGGATATCATTGTTGGCGAACACACCGTCGGCAGTGGGATATTTCTTCAGGATCTCCACGATATCCATAGTCCTGTCCAGATGGTAATCCGGGGCAGGAGAAGTCAGCTCTTCATGGTATTCGATCCCTTCCTCCTCACAGACCTTTTTAAAGCCGGCATAACGGAAGTCACCGGGCATCTGCATGAGGGAGACCGTACCAAAATGCAGGATGTGCCTGCATCCCTTCCCGATCAGGTGTCTGGCGGCAAGCATACCGCCGTAGACATTATCACACTCCACGGAAGCCACATCCGGATCGATAAAGCGTTCCCAGGCAATAACGGGGACACCGAGATCCCTGAACTCCGTTATGGAGTACATTCCGGTACACATGATGATTCCTGCGACACGGTTTCTCCTGCAGATATCTATGTAGTTCTGTTCCCTTTCACCGATCCTCTGGGAATTGCACAGAAGAATACGGTATCCCTTTTTGTAAGCCTGGTCCTCAATATAACTGATCACCTCGGAGAAGTATGGGTGACGAATATGAGGGACGATCAGGCCGATCAGGTTGGACGTATTTCGATGAAGTGACCTTGCAAGTTCATTGGGCTGGTAATCCAGGTCCTCCATGGCCTTATGAACACGGGCTTTCGCTTCTTCACTGATATAACCCCGGTTATTCAGGATCCGTGATACCGTACTCACCGCAAGTCCGGCTTCTTTTGCGACATCTTTTATCGTTGCCATCCTCTTCTCTCCATCAAATGATTATATCGGCTGTGTTTTGGGACATCTTACCTTATTTCAAAATAATCGATGTATTCAACCATACTTTCATCCATCCGGAAACTGACGGTCCGGTCAGCCAGGCTGAAGGTTCCGAATCCTTTGCCGCCGTCAAAGAAGATCTCCAGGATACGGTCATCCACGATCATCTCCACTTTGCGGTAGTCCGTGCCTGCCTGGAATTTCTCCCCGTCTACGGTCAGTATGCCCGAATGAGGACTGTAGGTTACTCTGGAAGAATTGACTTCCCATTCATAAGTGTCTCCGTAATGATCGGAAAGCATCATGGAAGAAAAGAAAACTCTGTCATGATTCCTGTTTTCATAAAGGATATACCCGTCTTCCGGAATGATCCTCCTGGGATCAACGGGTTCAAGCTGCTCATAGAATTCACGCACCGGACGCTGGATCAGGAAGGAACGCCCATGAAAATCGTACCAGGACATCTCCGTGGGGATTCCGTAGGATCCGGTGAACAACCTTCCGTCATTCTCTATGCGGAGCCATGGAATGGAGATCACCCTGTCCTCCACCCCGGAAAAAGTCTGGGCGGCATAAGGAATCTTGGAGATATATGCTTTGTGTCTTTCCCCATGGTTGATAAAACTGTATCCGTCAAAAGTTCCCGGGAAATAATAACCGTCGGCACTCCAGAAAAACCACTGCTTTACCCCCTCGGCGGAGGTCAGCTGAAAGAGATCCGGGCACTCCCAGGCATCCTCGAGAAAGATGGTCTGGGACTGGTCCCAGTTTTCCAGGTCGGTGGACCGGAAGATGCCGAATTCGTTGCCCTTAAGCCAGAGGACCATGATGTAGGCTCCGCTGTCCTCATGCCAGAAGATCTTGGGATCACGGTTCTCCTTAAATATGGTATCGATACAGGGCTTGTCCATCTTGCGGAAGGTCTCTCCCATGTCCGTGCTGTAAGCGATCTTCTGGGTAAATTCTTTGCTTTCACTCCAGAGATTGGTCCCGCCTGCCTCGGTATAATAGAACAGAAGGGCTTCAGCAGGAAGGCCGATCAGTTCTTTTTCGTTGACGATACCACATCCGCTGAACATGGTTCCGCCTTCATCCGGAAACATCACCGTATCAAGCTGTGCCCAGTGGAGCAGGTCTTTACTGATGGCGTGGCCCCAGCTCATATTTTCCCATCGGACATCGAAAGGATTATACTGGTAATAAAGATGATACAGACCGTCTTTGTATACCATGCCGTTAGGGTCATTGGTCCAGCCGCGGTTGGCGGTGAAATGGATCAGAGGCCGGTTGGTCATATACTGCCGGCGTTTTTTCCGGTTCTGTATCCGCATACCCATGATCATGGGAAATTCCCCTTCAATGATCATCGTCTTGCCAAGGTATTTCCACACCGGGATCTCGGCCAGATAATCCCCGAAATATTCCTCTTCCTTACTCATATCCACCGGGATCTGAAATTCCATCACTTTTTCCGTTTTGGACTCACCGTCGCTCAGATAGAAAGAAAAAAGCTGATTATCCTTTCCTGTATAGATCGGAATGTAAATATATCCTTTATCGATCTTCAGCGTTCTTCTCATTTTGTCCTCCCCTTCGGACCGGCTTAACGGAAAACAGATGCCGGTTTTCTTTCTACTTATAATAACCTGTCTTAATTATACCTAATCGGTTTCTGATTATCTAGGGCACGATAATATGAAAATAAAGGCTTTCTTTCGTATCATTTGACCTTCACAAGGTGGCTGCCGGGGCTCCCGTATTGTCTTTTTCCCGAAAATATGTTATAGGATTGGTATAATCATTTCCCATTCAGGAGGAACAATTATGAATTCAGCATACGGTGAAGCCAGAGCCCATTATGATAAAGCCTTACAGGCAGGAAAAAAAGAAGGGGGATCCCCGGCGGTACTCGATGAGATCCTCGCCCAGGCGGGGCTCAGGGTATCCAGCGGGATACCGATCGGTATCCAGTCCGTATCTCTTGATCAGATCGCCGGCACCGTAACCGCGGCAAGGAAGACCAGTTTCAGCAAAAGCTTCTTCCCTCTTCTCAAACCGGATACGGAATTCGGACATAAATGGATAGCACTCTGTGCCGCCCACCTTAAGGAGGGGATAAATGATCCCATTAAAGTCTATGAATATCTGAATGAATTCTATGTCCTTGAAGGCAATAAAAGGGTCAGTGTCCTTAAATATTTTGATTCGGTCTCCATTCAGGCCGAAGTCACCAGGCTTATGCCTCCCCAGACGGATCATCCGGATATCAGGGCTTATTACGAATTTCTTGACTTTTATCAGGTTTCTCAGATCAACACACTGTATTTCAGGGAACCGGGCAGTTTCCCCAAGCTGCAGCGGCTGATCGGCATGAGCCGGGATCAGTACTGGACCGAGGATGACCGGATGACCTTCAACTCCCTGTTCAGCCTCTTTAAGCAGCAGTACCTCAAAATGATGGGAAAACAGAAATTCACAGAGGTCAGCTCTGCATTTCTTACCTTCATCTCCATCTATGACTATCCCACCCTGACCGGGATCAGCCTTAAAGAGCTTTCCGCAAGAATGGAAAAATGCCGGAAGGAGTTTACTTTGCAGCTAAGTTCCGATTCCACCGGCATCCAGCTTGACCCGGTGGAGAAAAAAGCAAGTCCTTTCCTGCACCTGATCACCGGAGGAACAAGACATCTGAATATCGCCTTTGTCCATGCCCAGTCCGCGTCGGATTCCGCCTGGACATTCAACCATGAAGTCTGCCGGACCTATCTGGAAAAAGCATTTCCCGAACATGTGACCACTTCCGTCTACAACAATACGGATCTTAACAATGTAGAAGATGTGCTGGAAAAGGCGGTAAAGGATGACCATCAGCTGGTCTTCACCACCTCACCCATCTTCCTGAAGGCTACCCTCAAAGCTGCTGTTGAACATGAGAATATCCGTTTTTTAAACTGTACCACCCACACTGCCTATCCCCATGTCCGCACTTACTATGCCCGGATGTATGAAGTCAAATTCCTGATGGGAGTCATTGCGGGGGCCATGGCGGAGAACAACCGGATCGGTTACATCGCCGATTACCCGATCTATGGCACCATCTCCAATATCAATGCATTTGCCATCGGGGCCAAGATGGTCAATCCCAGGGCGGAGATCTGGCTACGGTGGTCCAGACTGAAAAAGCAGGACCAGGACATCTATTCTTTCTTCAGGGAAAATGGGATCAGGGTGATCTGCGACAAGGACAGCTTCAATGCAGAGGAATATACAAGAAGGATCGGGCTGTATACGGAAGACGAACACGGAATCTGGAATATTGCCATGCCGGTCTGGGACTGGAGTGTATTCTATGATAAAACCGTGGCAAATATCCTGAACGGCATCTGGAAATCGGAAGAAAACGCAAAGAAAGGCAAGGGGGTAAGTTACTGGTGGGGCATCTCCTCGGGCATCGTTGATCTTGTACAGTCAGGACGTCTGCCGTCAGGTACCGTAAGATTGACGGAGGTCCTGAAACAGGCGGTGATCGACGGGCAGCTGAATCCCTTTAAAGGCATCCTGTCCTCTCAGGACAAGGTAATCCGGCAGGACAGGGATTCCGTCCTTTCCACGGAAGAGATCCTGACCATGGACTGGCTGACGGACAACGTGATCGGAAGCATTCCCGACACGGACCAGCTTACGGATAACGCACGTACCCTCTCCCTGTTCCTGGGTGTCAACAAGGAAGACCACATATTATAAAGATTAAACATAGATTCTTTCGTTTTTTCATACAATCCTTACATTGAGATAAAATTGCTTTAATTGTATTATATACATATATGTTAAAGGGAGAAGGGCGGTTATTCCTACTCTCCTTCCAATTTTATATTTGCTGTATTATGAGGAGGAAATATAATGGCAGATTTAAGTTTAAGAAACGTGCAGAAAATTTATCCGAACGGATTCCATGCTGTTCATGATTTCAACCTTGAGATCAAGGATAAAGAGTTCATCATTTTTGTAGGTCCTTCAGGCTGTGCAAAATCCACTACACTTCGTATGATCGCAGGTCTTGAGTCCATCACAGACGGTGAGTTCTATATCGACGGTGAACTCATGAACAATATTGAGCCTAAAGACCGTGATATCGCCATGGTATTCCAGAACTACGCTCTGTATCCGCATATGACCGTATATGACAATATGGCATTCTCCCTTAAATTACGTAAAGTACCGAAAGACGAGATCGACGCTAAGGTTCGCGAAGCAGCCAAGATCCTTGACCTTGACCAGCTGCTTGACAGAAAACCGAGCCAGCTGTCCGGTGGTCAGAGACAGCGTGTTGCCATGGGTCGTGCCATTGTTCGTCAGCCTAAGGTTTTCCTTATGGACGAGCCTCTCTCCAACCTGGATGCCAAGCTGAGAGTTCAGATGCGTATCGAGATTTCCAAGATCCACCAGAGATTGGGCGCTACCATCATCTACGTTACCCATGACCAGGTAGAGGCTATGACTCTCGGTACCAGGATCGTTGTTATGAAAGACGGTTACATCCAGCAGGTTGACAGCCCGAAGAATCTTTATAATAAACCTTGCAACCTGTTCGTTGCCGGATTTATCGGATCACCGCAGATGAACTTCTTTGATGCGATCTGCAATGTGAAAGGCAACGATGTCACCCTTCAGATCGGCAACAGCATCTTCCCGGTTCCCGCAGATAAAGCCAAGGCTCTTATTGATGGCGGTTATGACGGAAAGACCGTTGTTCTCGGTATCCGTCCGGAAGATGTAAGAGAAGCTACTCCGGAAGATGCGGGAAGCACCATCGAAGCTGACATCAAGTTCTACGAGCTGCTTGGTGCAGAAGTATACCTTTACTTCGATCTTGAGGGTATGCAGATGACTGCACGTACTTCTTCCAGCACTTCATTAAGACAGGGATCCAAAGCTCAGTTTGCACTTGACATGAACAAGATCCATGTATTTGATAAGGAAACAGAGGTCACTATTACAAACTGATCGCCCTGTTCCGCATGGCCTGCTTGAATTACAGGCTTGATTATGGCATAATTAAAGCTCCCGGGATCCTTAAGGATCTCAGGAGCTTTTCTTTGCAAGAATACATAAATTACAGAAGTAATACATAAATTGCAGGAGTAATGATAATGAACAGGACACAGACATTGAAAAAAGCCGTAGAGGAATTTGAAAAACTGACCGGGCTAAGACTTGATGTGGATCAGGACTCCCTCACTAACCCGGAGGAAACCGTACAAAGGATCCGGATCTTATCCAAGGCTTATAAAGAGGCTAACAACCGTGAAGACATCCTGAGGCAGTGGCTTTCCGGCGAGATGGATGATGAGGAATTCTTTTCTTACGCCGACCGGATGCACATCAACGATAAGGAACAGAGATGCCTTTATCTGATCTCCCTGAAACATGACCTTTATCCGGAAGTGATCACTCTTCTTAAGAATCTTCTCCCCGACAGTAAGTCATGGATTCTTCCTCACCGCAAGAACCAGCTTATCCTGGTCTGCCGTTTTCCTTCAAAAAAGAGTGTCAATATAAAGGAAAAGGCCTACGAGATCCTGGATACATTGAATACCGAGCTGATGGAACAGGCTGTCATCGCCTGTGACGAGATGACGGAAGAACTCCGCCAGCTGCCTCTCTCTTTCCGTAGAGCCCAGCTTACCCTGAAGGTCGGTTCCGTCTTCTATCCGGACAGGACCATCTGTCTGTACACGGAGATGGGTCTGGGTAATCTGCTCAATGATCTCTCCCCGGAGGTCTGCAGGGAATATATCCGTACCAGTCTTGGAGAGGACTATCTGACTTCCGATTCACTTGTCTTCCGGTCCGACATCCTCCAGACGGCCAACTGTTTCCTGAAAAATGACCTGAACATCGCCGAGACGGCAAGACAGCTTCATATTCACAGAAACACCCTGCTCTACCGCCTGGAACAGATCCAGAATGAAACCGGGCTGGATATCCGCCGTTTTGAGTGTGCCATGACCTACAGGCTCTGTGCCATGATCCTGCTTTATTTAAAATCTCTGTGATACATATCTCTATGTTCCGCATTCTGCCCTATGTGCATATCATGCGGCCTTAGATAAAAAAAGTACCCGCGGACAATAGGTCCGCGGGTTTTTGCGTTCAATCGTCATATGCCTGTTTTTAAAAGATCAGTCAACCTTCATAATCATCCTGAGGATCCTCCTGACAGAATGAAGCATATCCTCCCTGGTGATGATGCCCATCTCCAGGGCTCTCATCAGACGTTCCGGGAATCCTGTCCCCATCTTGATATCATTACCGGCAAGAAGTTCCTTGTAATGTTCTCCATGGGTATACCAGTCGGTACAGACGATGCCGTCGTAATTCCACTCTTCTCGAAGGATTCCTTCCAGCAGTTCCTTATTTTCTGAACTTCTGACACTGTTGATCAGATTGTAGCTGGACATGATTACCCAGGGGTCGGATTCTTTAACGATGATCTCAAACTGTTTCAGGTAGATTTCCCTCAGGGCCCTCTCCGATATCCTTGAGTCACTCTCCCGGCGGTTGGTTTCCTTATTGTTGCAGGCAAAATGCTTTACAGTGGCCGCCACCTTCATTGACTGCACACCTCTTACCAGAGATGCGGCCATCTCACCGGTGAGATAAGGGTCTTCGGAATAATATTCGAAATTCCTGCCGCAAAGAGGGTTTCTGTGTATATTGACGGCCGGAGCCAGCCATATACAAAGATTATTCTCTTTCACTTCCTCTCCTGCCATCCGGCCCATCTCTCTCATCAGATCCCTGTTCCAGGTGGAAGCCAGCAGTGT